>NZ_NPKW01000013.1:0-43791 GCF_002265885.1 Vibrio sp. 03_296 | reverse complement strand
TGCACCAGCAAGCTGAAACAGCTTGGTTACAAGCCGCCGTTCAGGTCAATTCAAATGAGTAGCTGGAAAAATGCACAGAGTCCCTTAGCCAGTTATGCGATGCCAAATCAATGGTTTAACGATCTTGGTTTGTTCAATATCGAGCATGTTAGGACAGGATACGTGTTCAGCAATTATGCTGAATGGAAGTGTGCATGAGCCGTATACGAGGCCCGTACGTACGGTTCTGTAAGAGGGATGAGGCGGCAACGCCTCACCCTACTTGCTGTTTTCGGACTGCAAACACACAGCAACAAAATGCAGTCTCTCTCTCGCTTAAGACAATCGCCGTGACAAAAATGCGAACGACTTAACAGCTGATTCGAAATGCGTTTGATTGCACATTGTCGGACGGTTACTTTTAAACGCAATTCCCTAAAATAATAATGGTGTTGGCAAAGTGAATTTCAGGAGCTTT
Organism: Vibrio sp. 03_296; assembly: GCF_002265885.1. NCBI lineage: Bacteria > Pseudomonadati > Pseudomonadota > Gammaproteobacteria > Vibrionales > Vibrionaceae > Vibrio > Vibrio sp. 03_296. Next base: position 43,334 of record NZ_NPKW01000013.1, on the reverse strand, counting down.
ATGCGTAAGGTGTCGGCGACCAGAGACCATAGGTTACTGGCGGAGACAATGTTTGAATATCTCGCAGAACTGATGGAAGTGGATGCGATGGCGATATTTGATGATCCTTGCGTGAATACGTCGTTATCATTGCGTTTTTGGTCCGGGCAGCCAGCACCTTTGGTGGATTTTCCCAGCTCTTTTTGGCAATGGACAAGGCAGTTTGATACCTCGGAGAGCTTAATTCCTTTAGCCATTAATACCTGTAACTGGGATCACCGTGATCTCCTCGGGGGGAACAGCTACATCATGATGCTGGATAACTTCCCCATGCTACGAACTTACATTCTGATCCAAGGGGTAAAAGCGGGGTCTGCCGATCATATCTACGAGAAAACCCACGATGCGATGCAGTTGATTGCGGCCAGATGGCAATGTATCCGTGCGGAAAAACAAGCGTCGTTAGAGATCAAAAATCGCGATATCCGTGAAGCGCAGTACATTGACGAAATTAACCATCGTGAACGTTTTATTGACAACATGAAGTTGGTGCAAGAAGTGGCGTTGGAAATCTCCAACCCCAGCACGTTAAACGATCTCTATCGTAAAGCAGTGGAAGCGCTACGAGACAGGTTGGGGTTTGATCGATCAACTTTTATGTTACTCGACATGAAAAAACGCTGCTTCAACGGTACTTATGGCACCGATGAACACGGCAACACCATCAGTGAATTTCACACGCAATACGATCTTCATCAGTTGGGTGAAGAGTTTGTTACCGCTCTCTCTTCACGCGACACCAATCTGGTGATCTCGAATGAAACCCCGCTTTACACCGCAGGGAAAGTGGTCGGGCAGGGGTGGAACTTGATGTTGATTCTACGTGATGGCCATGAACCGTTCGGTTGGCTGGCGCTGGATAATTTTATTCACCGTAAGCCGATCACCAGTTATCAAAAGCAGATGCTGCAATCGTTTGGTTCGCTGTTATCGCAAATTTATATCCGTAAACGCCAAGAACAAAATGTGCGAATGCTCCATTCAAGCATGGTTGAATTGTCGCGTTGCACAACGGTAAGTGATGTGTGTAAATCGGCAGTCTCCTTCGCGATTCAGCATCTTGGCGTTGATCGCATGGCGGTGTTTCTTACCGATGAAAACTGCACTTATATGCAAGGCACTTGGGGGACGGATATTCAAGGCAACGTCGTGGATGAGTCCTATTTCTTTGGTGAGACACAAGATTTTGCTTTGATTAATCTTGCGCGCTCAATGCCCAATGAGGTTGCATTTGAAGACTCCGTGCCGATTTACCATGACTGCAATATCGTCGGTTTTGGCTGGGGGGCAATGACGTTGCTGACCAGCAATACCAATGGTCCTATTGCGTTTATTGCGGTAGACAACTTGCTGACTCGCTCACCGCTGACTTCGCAGCTTAGGGAAGTGATCCGCATGTTTGCCTCCAGTCTGGCGGAAGTGTTGCAACGCACTCAAGCGCAAGAAGCGATACGAGAGCTCAACGAAAATTTGGAAAAAGAGGTTCGTAAGCGCACCCAAGAGTTGGAAGAAGCAAACCGTCAGCTCGAAGTATTATCCAAATTGGACCCACTGACCCGTCTTGGCAACCGACGCATGCTAGAGCATGTCATGGAGTCCATCTGCCATAGTGAAGAGGAAAAAGCGCTCGCGTTTGGTCTGATCCTTATCGATATTGATCACTTTGGCTTATTCAACAATCATTATGGTCATTTGGAAGGCGATATTGCCTTAATGCGTATTGGCCACATCCTTGAGCACCACAGTAATGGCAAAGAAGAAGTGTTTTGTCGCATTGGAGGTGAGGAGTTTGTGATGTTGATGGCTGGCAGTGAGGCCAGTGGCGTTTTACAGCGTGCCGAATGCATCCGCCAGTGTATCGAGCAAGAGCAAATTAAGCATCAAGTCAATCCAAATGGCGATCGTCTAACCGTTTCTATCGGCGTGGCGGTCGATCAAGTTCAAGCTCGCAATCTGCATTTTGATAAGCTCTATCAACAGGCTGATGTTGCTCTCTATCGTGCTAAGGCGGAGGGGCGAAACCGAGTTTGCAGTTATGAATCACTGTCGGTTGAAGCGATTTAACTTTTCTGGCACCTAAGCGAGCGAAAGAGCAAAGGGCGAACAGTGTTGTTCGCCCTTGTTGTTTTTTTGCTGTCTGAACGGAGCTAGAGCTTTGGCATGTCAAAAGAGGCTTTATCGCTTGAGGTTGAGCGGCTTTGCTTGATCAGTGAAAGTAAGTGATCTGCCTGCCATGGTGAAGGCTGTCGCGAGTAGGTCGCTTGGTGCATCGCTTTTAACTCTGATTCAATTGCCTGTTTTACTGGTTGAGAAACCGTGGCGGTTTTCATCCACTGGCGCACCAGGGCTTCGATTTTGACGGCATCGTTGTCAGCAATCGCTTTTTGCAATGCTTGCATCGATTCAAGCGCGTTATTGGATGTTGCATTCTGAGGCTTATCTGCACTTGTCCCGCGATGTTTATAGCAGTATAGAGCGGCAATGAGGGTAAGAATCCACAGTGAGGCAAATGTCCAGGTTAAGTAAAACCAAATGGTTGTATTTTGAATAGGCTCTTGGTGGGTAGAGTCTGGGCGAAGGTTTGTTTCACTAGCCAGCGTTGGTTGCTCAGGCAAAGTAAACACTTGTGCCGAGCCCGGTGTAACCTTGAGTTGACGCCCCTCGAGTGCGGCCGTTTCTTGTTGGTCAGAAACCGTGTTCCACCACGCTAATTGCAGTGAAGGTAGGGTTAAATCACCGGTTTCGGTTGGGATCAACACCTGCTTCAGTGTCATTTGGGTTGTACCATTCTCAAGAGTCTTAAATACCGGTTTCTCATCGTACACACGTACTGATGCGGGGTAGTCAAACTTGAGAGTTGGCAACTGGTTTTCATTGAGCCCTTTTGCTGTCAGAGTGATTTCACGCGTGATGCTGCTGCCTTGCTCAACGGTGTTGTTCTCGCCGTCATCTTGATGCCATTGTTGAACAAGCGACAGTTGTTGAGCGGGTAGCCAGGGCTGTGCGGCATTGTTAGGAATGGCTTTTACCTTGATCGATTGACTCTGTGGCTTGCCATCTAAGGTCAATATTTTGGTCGAACCCGTTAAGCTGTCACCATAAATATAAGAGCCGCGTAACAACGGTCCTTTGAGTTCAAAAAGACCGGGTTGGTTGGCGGTAAGTTGATAGTTCTGCTCAATAATGGTGACTTGAAGGCCCTGCTCAACACGCTGAAATTGGCGAGTTTGCCCTTGTGGTTCTATCTCTACGCCTTGAATGGACGGTGGGGTGATACGCGGATTTTCGAGTCGACGGGGATCCGCCAGTATCCGAATCTCGACTTTTAACGGTGTGGATTGCTGAGGATAGAGCGTGCTGGTTTCAAGTTGCATCGAGTATTGAATAATATCTGACACGTTTGGTTCGTGTTGATCGACAGACACTTCTAATGGGATTGGCGCAGTGCTTTCGCCATCAACAGAGAATGCAGGAATCGTCACGATGCCAGCGCGATTGGGTGCGATGGATAGTGTCCACTCACTGAGCTTTGAAGCTTGGCCATTAATGTAATTGCTTGAATTGACAAAACGTGGACTCGAGGTGAAGAAGTCTTGGCTTAACGAAGAAAAATCAATGTCATTGGCATCGAGTGAATAATCGGCTCTCACCGTGAGTTGAATCACTTCATTTTTCGAAACCTTGGTTTTATTTACGCTCGCAACCAGACTCTTTGCCGCCAGAAAAGGCGTAAAAAGCAGTGTCGATAGCAAAATGAAAAAGGGTGTCATTCGATTCATAGCTTACTCATTACCATGTTTTGTCTTTATTATCAGGCGCCGGTTTCTGCTGTGCTTGCAGCAACATTTGTGCTTTAAGCAGATAAGCAGGATCGCGTGCGTTTTCAACGGATTCCAGCTTTTTAAAGTCTGGATCGTCTTCGTTTTTCGGCGCAGGTTGCTGTGCTTCTACGTTTTCCGGTTCCGTCTCTCTTTTGGGGGCTCTTTCTTGCGCGGGTTTATCGCTCGACTTAACTTGCTCTTCACCCTGTTCGGATGATTTTTTCTGGCGTTGAGCATCGCCTTGTTCATGGTTTTCTCGAGCCTTTTCTTTCGCCTTGTTTTGCGCATTTTCACGATTTTCTGATTGACTCTGATTATCGCGATTGGAAGACTTTTGTTGCTGTTGCTGTTGCTGTTGCTGTTGCTGTTGCTGTTGCTGTTGCTGTTGCTGTTGCTGTTGCTGTTGCTGTTGCTGTTTTGCTTTTTTAACAATTTCGCGATTGGTTTTTGCTTGTTTGAGGTTTGGGTTTTTCGCAAGCGCCTTTTGGTAGGCCTCTAGCGCGTCATCATACTGGCCGTTTTGCGCCAGTGCGTTACCCAAGTTGTACAGTGATTCTGCACTGTCTGATTGCGCAAACAGTGTTGCCGCCTGTTCATATTCTCCTGCTTTATATGCGGCGCTTCCTTTCCATTGCGGGTTGGAAAACTGCTCAGCTGCCGCTTTATATTGCCCTTGGTCGAACAACGACTTGCCTTGTTGATCGGCGGTAAGAAACGCAGAGGCATGAGCGCTAGGTATCTGAGTCAGGGGCAAGCTCAGTACGAATGCCATCCAAACAAAGCCTCGTCGGAACAAGCCTAATCCTGCCAGTAACAAGAGTGGCAACAACCAGTAACCCCCATTTTCCCTGACTTCGCTTTGCTGTGTATTGTTGGCTTTTGCTTGATGCATCTCTGAATTGGCCTGCGTTGCTGCGGCAATTTCTACAACGTCTTGGTTACTAAATTGAATGGGGGCGAAGTAGCCTCCCGTTTTCTGCGCCAGTGCTGCCATATTGTTGAAATCAGACTTAGCAACCACTACTTGCCCTGTTGAACTTGTCAGTAACGAGCCATTAGGCAGAGGAATTGGCGAGCCGTTTGGTGTACCAACCCCAAGAATGGACACTCGAATCGCGGAGTTGGCAACAAGCTTCAATGCTGCTTGCAGTTCTTGATCATCAATATCATCACTTATAACGATGATATCGCCTTTTGCGGCTCCCGCTTTTTCAAGTTGTGCTTTGGCCAACACCAAGGCGCTTGTAAGGCGTGAGCCTTGATAGGGCATGATGTCAGGCGATAGGTTCTGGATGAGATTCGCTAACGTCTGGCTGTCACTGGTCAGTGGGCTAAGCAAATAGGCATCGCCTGCATAAGCAATTAATGCGGTATTACCTTCTTTCCATTGCGGAAGTAGGTCGAGCGCCTTATACCTTGCCTGTTGTAAACGGCTTGGCGCAATGTCTTGCGCATACATGGATTGCGACATATCCATGACCAAAACCCGATTTTGATCGCTGTTGAAGTTGGGGCGCGTGGTGTGTTGCCAGCTTGGTGATGCCAGCGCAAGGATGGCGACAACCCAAGCGCTCAACCACAATAGTATTGACCAGGCGCTTTTTGCACCTTTTGTTGGTGTTTGGCTAAGATGGGCTGCCACTGGGCCTTGCGATGCTTGCCTTTTAAAGCGCCAAAATAACCAAGCGACAGGTAGGACAATCAAACCGAATAGCCATTTGGGCTCAAGAAAAATCAGTTCAGACATGATTTCTCCGTAATACAAACAATAAGATGGATAACACGAAAGCGAAACTCAAAGGATAAACAAACCACTCTTGTTGAGGGCGCCAAACTTGTGCGTCTTTAGAGACGGGTTCAAGCTGATTGATCGCTTGATAGATTGTCTGTAGCTCTTGCGCGTCGCGGGCTCGGAAATATTGGCCACCCGTCATTGTGGCAATTTTCGTCAGTGTTTTTTCATCAAGATCTGCCGAGGTATTAACCTTGCGCGTCATGAAAAACTGCTTCACTTCCATTTCACCAGCGCCAATCCCGATGGTGTAAATCTTCACGCCATATTTCTTGGCGATGTTTGCGGCTTCGATGGGGTCAAGTGTGCCAGCGGTGTTGCTGCCGTCACTGAGCAGAATGACCACTCGTTGCGGTGCCTCACTGTCGACAAAGGTTTTGGTGGCTAAAGCAAGTCCATCTCCAATTGCGGTTTTTTGCCCGATCAGGCCGATGATGGTCTGATTGAGTTGATTAGCCACGGTTTGTCTATCTGCGGTCAAGGGCGTTTGCAAATACGCATGATCAGCGAACAATACTAGGCCCAGCCTGTCACCTTGGCGCTGCTCAATGAACTGAGTCACCACGTTTTTGACGGCACGTAAGCGATCAATGTAATCACCCTCTTGCAAGATGTCTTCTTGCTGCATAGAGCCAGAGAGATCCACAACGAGCATGAGATCACGATACTCCGGGAAGTGCTCAATAGGCTCACCAAACCACACTGGCCTTGCGGAAGCCACAATCAGGCTGCACCAAATAAGTAAAGTAACCAGTTTGCTGAATTTGTTTTTTACGCCTGCAGCCTCAATCTCTTTCGGCAGATAGGCGAGGCGCAATGTGTTCTTGTTGCTGACTTGTGGCAGCCAGTGATAGGCCAAAAATGGCAGTGGAAGCAGAAAGAACGCCCACCACCAGAGGAATTCAAACCCTTCAGCCACGCATACCTCGCTTAGGTGGGAGTGCTTTTTCCACCCAGACTAAACAATCGTTGACCAGCTCATTGTCATGCTCACCGTGTTTGTTCTGATAGAGCGCAGCCTGCCATAACGGCATTTTGTCGCTAAAACGAGTTTCACCCAGTTGTAAGTCAAGAAATTGGTACCACTGCTCACCATGCAGCGACGCGATCGCTTCTCGTGGGTAGTAACAAAGCGCGGCTTGCCTTAGCAGTTCGATGGCTGACGAAGGCGTATGTGGCGTGATGGGTTTAACAAACAATTTGAGTGCTGCACGCTTTGCTTTGAGACGTTTTTTTCGCCACAAAAAGAAGGCAGTTAAAAGCAGTAAAGCCACAACAACGCTGGCGAAAGAAGCCCACCATCCCCAAGCAAGAGGAAACCAAGATGGGACAGCAGGTAAAATCAGAGGTTGCAGCTCTAAAGGTGTTGAATTTGTTGTCATTATTATTACACGGATAATTGGTTGATAAGAGATTCAGCACTCGATAAGGTGCTAAACGGTATTCCATTACGATAACTTAACAGCCGTAAAGATTGTTGATGTTGGTCGAAGTTGTTCTTCAAAGCCAATTTTTGCTTTTTGGAACCGAAATCAAACCATCGAGAATGTTGGCCATCACTGGCGAGCACACTTCCTCGATAACGTGTTTCACCCTGCTCCAAAGGGTCATAAAGCTGTACCAGCCTCAAATTATTGTGTTGTCTAAGCTGTGTGATTTGGTTTCGCTCTTGCTCATTCATTTTGATGAAATCGCTGATAAAAATTATCTCACACCCTTTGGGTGACATCCGTTTAAGCCTCTCAATGGTTTGACTGAAAGGGAGGCGACTTTCAGTGGCTCGCCCCAGCTGTTCATTATGACGTTGAGTCAATTGATTGAGAAAAGCCAAACCGTTACGCACTAAGGCTGATGGTTTATGTTCGAATAAGGTTTTGCCGTCGTCAATCATGGCGCCGAAGCGATCTTTTTTTGCCAATGTCGTCCACAAAATTACACTGGCTAAATGCGCTGCTTGGACAGATTTGTAGACGTAACGTGAACCAAAAAACATACTGCTGTTGAGATCCAAATACAGGATCACCGCTTGTTCTTTGTCTTCGCTAAAGAGTTTAGTGTGCGCTTTACCAGTGCGGGCTGTGACTCGCCAATCGATACTGCGAATATCATCACCTTGTTGGTACTGACGAACCTCTTCAAAATCCATGCCTCTCCCACGTACACGGCTAGCATGGCCACCACTTAGATGTGACCAAACGCTGCGGGCAGGAGGGATCCAGCGCACGGCTTGGCTTCGGTAGTAAAGCAACTCTTCTAGCGATAACGCCACGCCATTGCAATGAGGTGGCAATGTAACGGGGGTCATGGCTTAGGCGCTTCCCACTAAACTAATCAGCTTATCGATCACTTGGTTGGCCGAAATCCCTTCCGCTTGAGCTCGGTAGGAGAGTAGCAAGCGATGTCTCAATACAGGATAAGCCATTGTCTGAATATCGCCTGGAGTGACATAGTCACGTCCATCTAGCCAAGCATACGCACGTGCACATCGGTCAAGGGCAATCGTTGCGCGAGGGCTGACTCCCATGCTAATCCATTCTGCAAGTTCGCCGTTGTAGTGAGAAGGTTGGCGAGTTGCCATCACCAGTCGCACTAAATAGTGCTCGAGCGACTCGGCCATTTGAATATTCAGCACCTCTTGACGGGCTGAAAAGATCTCTTGTTGTGTGACTAAAGGCTTTTCAGGTGCCTGTTCTCCTTTAGCTTCACCGCGATTGATGCGCAAAATCGCCAGCTCATGAGCTGCGTCTGGATAATCGACATTAAGATGCAACAAAAATCGGTCAAGCTGGGCTTCTGGAAGAGGATAAGTACCTTCTTGCTCAATGGGGTTTTGCGTTGCCATCACCAAAAACAGCTCTGGGAGTGGATAGGTATTTCGTCCTGCGGTGACTTGTCCTTCCGCCATGGCTTCGAGCATTGCGGCCTGTACTTTGGCCGGAGCTCGGTTGATTTCATCGGCAAGGATCAAATGATTGAAGATAGGGCCAGCTTGAAACTTAAAATCGCCTTTTTCTGGCCGGAAAATATCGGTGCCCGTTAAATCTGCAGGCAAGAGATCGGGGGTAAACTGAATACGGTGAAAATTACCCTCAATGCACTCTGATAGCGCTTTCACGGCTCGTGTTTTAGCGAGACCTGGAGGCCCCTCTACTAAGATGTGTCCGTCCGCAAGAAGCGCGATGAGTAACTGTTTGACTAATTCTGGTTGGCCAACGATTTGAGACTGTAAATAGTTAGCTAAGGCATCAAAACTACGTTGTTGCATGATTCTACTACTTCGGTTGGTTTTGGTTTCTTGGGTCGTAAAAAGCCAAGAAAGTTCCATGGTTAGCGACAAATTAGCACATGAGGGTGAAAGGCTTGCGTTTCAAGGGAAGTCGCGAGACTTTTCTTCCAAGGATGAAGTGTGATCGTGAAGAAAGATTTTGCTTCAGTTTGGGTTTGTTTGGCCGATATAAGCTATACCCATAAGAATGTAACAAAATATATGTTATATTTTTGCGCTTTTTGTATTGCTTTATCGCGCATTACCCACAATAAGTGATTCTTGTTAAAGGTCCAAATATGATTAATCTTAACTCTTTGAGCATTAAGCAAAAAGTTGTCCTTGGGATAACCTTTGCTGTGCTTGCATCCACCATCATTCTCGGTTTTATGGCGCAAAAACAATCACGTGAAGTGATTAGCCATCGTCTTGTTGATATCGAATTGCCATTGATCTTGAGCCAGATTAACTTGCAAGTTGATAAAGATGTATCGCAACTCTTGTCTGCGGCAGAGCAGTTAGCGAAGAACGAATTTGTTCGCGAAAGCGTCGTACAAACGGAAAACCCTGAAGGGCAAACGAAGTTGGTGCAGCAACTCAATAACGTCAAAGATCAATACCGCTTGAACGATGCGTCGGTGGCCAATAGAAAAACGGCGTATTACTGGAACCAAAATGGCTTCTTGCGTCAGCTTACTCAATCACAGGATGGTTGGTTTTTCGGCTTCACTAACTCAGGTCAGGCGACGATGGTGAGCATCTTTACCGAAGCCAATGGTGAAGTGAAAATGTTTGCCAACTATCAACACCTATCGGGATTCACCATGTCTGGTGTGTCTAAATCGATGGATGAAATGGTCAGCAAACTGAACAGTTTCAAGATTGAAAAAACCGGTTACGTGTTCCTTGTCGACAGCCAAGGTAACATTCAAATCCACAAAGACAGACAAGCCGTCGGTAAACCTCTTTCTAGCTATGTTGCAGAGAATCCTTCATCGCTGCTAAACAAACAGCAAGACGTGGTCTTTGAAACTGACGTCGATGGTGAGCGTGTTTTCGTCGCGAGTGCTTATGTGCCGTCGATGAACTGGTACGTGGTTGGTATTGTGCCTGTGGATGAAGTCTTTGCTGACCTTGATGCCGCCGCGCAACAAATGCTGATTACGACCTTAGTTGTGGCAGCTGTCTTTATTTTCATGGGCGTGATCCTCGCGAACAGCATTACCAAACCTATCCAACAAATTGCTGAACGTTTCACCGACCTAGGTCGAGGGGATGGCGATCTCGCGCAGCGCATTGACATCAAAGGGAAAGATGAAATCGCTCAGCTCTCGATGGGCTTCAATGGATTTATCGAGAAAATTCATACCACGATGAAAGAAGTGGCAGCGACCAGTAACTCGCTCAATAGCGCGGCTGAAACGGTCTCATCGAAAGCGGCAACGACGCACGACAACAGCCAAGAACAGCGAGATCAGACGATTCAAGTGGTGACGGCCATCAATCAGATGGGCGCAACCATCAGCGAAATCGCCTCGAACGCAGCAACGGCCGCAGATACAGCGAATCAAGCATCTGACAATACGCAACTTGGTCGAGAGGTGGTAACAAAAGCGAAGAACGTCATTTCGCGTCTTGCAGATGATGTCGAAACCACGAGCCAAGTAGTATCGCAGTTAGCGACAACAACACAAGAAATTGGCTCCATTCTTGATGTTATTCGAGATATTTCGGATCAAACCAATTTGCTGGCGTTGAATGCGGCAATCGAAGCGGCCCGTGCGGGCGAGCAAGGGCGTGGCTTTGCTGTTGTTGCTGACGAAGTGCGTAACTTAGCAAGTCGAACGGCAGATTCCACCGAAGAAATTCAAAAGATGATCAACCAGTTACAAAGCGATGCCAAAGATGCAGTTTCGGCGATGGACGCAGGTAAAGCGGTCACCTTTGAGGGCGTTGGTGCGACAGACGAAGCGGTTAATGTACTGATGAGCATCTCTGAGCGTATTGCTGATATTTCAGATCGCAATACGCAAGTGGCGACCGCAACGGAAGAGCAATCTACCGTGGTTCATACCATTAATCAGAACATAGAAGAAATCAATGCCATCAATGAAGTAACGACAAGCACAGCAGAAGAGTTGGCCGATGCAAGTCAAGAGCTGCGTGAGTTGTCGCGTCGTCTCGATAGTATGGTGGGTAGCTTCAAACTGTAAACTTAGGTAGAATCCTTCACAGTTTTGACGTTTTTAGGTAAGTGAAAATGAGTGATTTTGAAAAAGAATTGCAGATGATGTCTGAAGAGGCCAGTCAAGAGCCGGAAGTGAAATTACCGTCGATTGAAGAGCAAAAGCAGATTGCTGCTGAGCTTAAGCGACTGGAAGCCGAAGGAAAACTGACTCCTGAAGTATTAGAGCATTACTTTGGTAAATATGCTCAAAAAGGTGAAACACCGATTCACTAACCCCCTCAAAATTAAGGGAAGCGCAAGCTTCCCTTTTTCATGCTTTTCATACTATTGCCCGTTACTTTATCTCAGACTTTTGCTTTACTCGGTCTTTTTTTCATACTTGACTTTATTGGCTGTGAGCCTAAATTTTATGCTCAGCTAAACTGATGAATAAAGGGCTGTGAGGAGCATGGAGAGTCAAAACAAGGAAGTGATATTGATTACGGAAGACAGTCTGCAATCCTCACTGCTAAAAGAAATTCTTGAGAAAAAACTCAATATGGTCGTTCATCTACTCACTCCAAAAGAGTTAGATGAACGAACGACGAGTTATTCTTCGATCAAGGCAATTCTTGTCGATTATAGTGTTGTTGAAGAGGATTTTTATTCTTCATATTTGAATTTTATAGATGAAAACTTTTCAGAAGTTCAAGAGGTGCTGATTAATTGCCAAAATAACATTAGTATTGAAGAATTATGTATTTGGCGTTCGTTGACTGGAATATTTTATTTATCTGATGATATTAGTACTTTAGAACTAGGAATTGACAAGATCCTGTCAGGTGATATGTGGTTTAGTCGTAAAATATCACAAGAATTTATTTCAACTTTGCGTCAGCACAGTAAACCTATCTCAAAAACCGTATCTACAAAGCTGACGAAACGAGAGCAGCAAATAATAACCCTTTTATCACTGGGGAATTCAAATCAACAAATTGCACGAAAGCTTTTTGTTAGAGAAAACACAGTGAAAACGCATTTACACAACATCTTTAAAAAGATTGATGTTAAAAATAGAGTTCAGGCTCTAATTTGGGCTAAGGAACATCTTTCTCCCACATCCTCTACGATCTAATCCCGCCTGCTAATCACAAAAATATACCATTCCTGATATCAATGTATCACATATGAGATGAATAAATTTTAGATTCACTTTTACTTAATTAGTATTTTAAAAGTGAATAAAACAGCCTTAAAGTTGTCTCTAGCACTTTGCGATTAGCTGAGTGCTTCTTAAAACAAAAATAGTATGAAGTATAAAATTTTAGAATGAGACGTTTCAGTATGGGTTGTAATATGGCAGACACAACGATTGTATTAGTCACTCAACAAAGCCTTCAGAGTGAGAATCTAAAAAATATTCTGATGGCTGAAACTGGGATGACAATTGAAATTCTTGATGCAAAGAAACCAATCTCGAAAGAGAGAATAAATGCTGAAAGTATTCTTCTTGTTGATCTTTCTGTTGATATATCAATGGATAATATTGATATTATCAAAAATAGGAGTGATCTGAGAGGGACAATACTTCTGAATCTACTGGAAGACTTAGAGCCGGAAGAGTTGATCAAATGGCCTTACATTAAAGGTGTATTTGGTGCAAAAGATAACATAGATAAGTTGTGTCGCGGGATTGAAGCGATCGCTCGAGGGGATAATTGGCTCCCGAGAAGATTAATGATGCAACTTATCTCATATTATGAAGAAAAAGGTGGAGCGAAGAAGGAAGAACCACAGTTAGATATCGAGCTAACCAGAAGAGAAATTCAAGTATTACAATTTCTTAAGGCAGGTGGTTCGAATATGGAAATTGCGGATTCTCTTTTTATCAGCGAGCATACGATTAAATCTCATCTTTATAATATTTTCCGAAAGATTGATGTAAAAAACCGAACACAGGCAACTGCGTGGGCAAAACGAAATTTGTAAAACCACCAGGCCACTATTTCTATAGTTTATCGAATTCTATAGGTTACCGAGCATTATTAATCATATAGAGTACTAGCAATAACTGTTTGTTTTATCTTGAATAAGTGTTGAAAAGTATGAACCTGATAATTGATTCCTTACTCGCTGAGTGAAAACTCAACCGAAAATCAAACTCATATAGAGCATGAGCTTTCATATACTTCTGATGTCTTGAAGTAGTGAAGTCAGATGTTGTTTAACGATAACGTTCTATATCCAATAATGGAATCAAAAAGAGGGATAAAAAAATGGCTGTTTATTCTGGAACTGCAGATGTAGATGTTCTTAGTAACTATACTGGTAGCGATGACAAGTTCGTAGGACATGGTGATAACGACAATATCGTTGGTGGCGGCGGTAATGATCTAATTATCGGCGGGGCTGGCGATGATAGATTAGTTGGTGGACGAGGTAATGACATCCTCAAAGCTGGGCTAGGGGATGACTATCTTGGCGGCGGATCAGGGGATGACTTATTACTTGGTCTTTATGGTAACAACCATATGAATGGTGGCCTAGATAACGATATTTTGGTTGCTGGCTCTGGTGACAATGTCCTGATTGGTGGCAAAGGCGCCGACAAATTTATTTTTACCGATAAGTTTGACGGACACGGTACGGCTAAAGTGGTGGATTTCACTATTGGTGAGGACACAGTACGTATCGACAGTGCCACGATTCATTCATTGGATGATCTGTCAGTAAGCTATGATGCAGTGGGTAACCTAGTTCTTTCCGATGGTGGAGCATTTACCGTGAAGTTGATTGGTGTGACAGAAGCAGATTTTGTCGCTCATGCGGATGACATTTTCCAATTCTAAATTAGAGATAAATAGTGCTACGTTTTGCGTAGCACTACTTCTAGGTGGGTAGTAATTTGCAAAATTCCGCGTTTAAGGAAGTGAAGAAGAAACTAAGAACACTATTTGTTTGGTCACTTTTTTTTAGTTTTTTTATCAATATTCTTGTACTTTCTATACCCATTTACATGCTTCAAATTTACAACCGAGTGATTTCGTCATACTCCGTTGACACATTGGTTTTGCTGACCGTCATTGTTCTGTTGGCTTTATTAACTATGTCTGCACTTGAAGTGGTACGGGCACATATTAGCAAACGCTTTGGCTTTTGGATTGATAACCGTCTCTCTAGCCTCATGTTAAGACAAACCGTTCATTTTAAAACACACACTGGGCGTAATTATACTGCGCAGGTATTGAGAGATTTGCAGACGCTTAAATCTTTTTTTAGTGGATCTTCGCTTTACCCTTTGCTTGACGCTCCTTGGACACCACTGTTCGTTTTCTTCGTTTATATGCTGCACCCTGTCCTAGGACAAATCGCTTTAGGGGGCGCCATTACTCTATTGTCTTTAGGCTTATTTAATGAGTTTGCGATTCGTAAAGCGGCACTCGATAGTGATAACCGAGCGGTTAACGCCATCGCTAACGCAGAAACCGCGGCACAAAATGCCGATTCTATGCTTGCGATGGGGATGATGAATGACTACCTCAGGAATTGGTATCAGTACAATCAGCAAACGCAAGTGGTTGAAGATAATGCGGTAAGTCGTTCAATCCTTATTGCCAATATTTCTAAGTTCATTCGTAGTGGCCTACAAATTTTACTTCTAGGTGGCGGGGCATGGTTAGTGATTGAGCATGAAATAACCGCAGGTGCCATGATTGCTGCCTCAATTTTGATGGGAAGAGCTCTCTCCCCAATGGAGCAAGCGATTACGACTTGGCGTTCGGCATCCCTCGCTAAAAGTGCTTATGGTCGATTGAAAGAAATCAGTGACAAAGTTCAGGTTGATGAACTCAATATGCCATTGCCCAGACCCAGAGGGCATTTCGAGTTAGCTAACGTTTCTTATCGTCATCCCGGTGTTGCTGAGCCAGTTCTCTCTGGCGCTCAATTTTCCATTCCTCCTGGTTGTGCGGTTGGTATTATCGGCCCTTCGGGCACTGGGAAATCAACGCTGGCTAAGTTATTGGTCGGTAATATCAAGCCCTTAGCAGGAAAGGTGACCTTAGATGGAATGGATGTTTCTCTCTGGGCATCAGAAGATTTGGGAAGGCATGTAGGGTACTTGTCTCAAGAAATAGAGTTATTCCCCGGAACCATCAGAGAAAATATCGCCCGACTCAAAATAGAGCAGCCAGAAAAAGTAATACGGGCCGCTCAACTGGCGGGTTGCCATGAAATGATACTCAAGAAGCCGAAAGGTTACGATTTTGAGATAGGAGAAGGTGGGAGAGGGTTATCTGGTGGAGAAAGGCAGAGAGTTGCGTTGGCGAGAGCCATCTATGATGACCCATCGGTCGTGATATTGGACGAAGCGAATTCAAACCTAGATGGTGAAGGAGAAGCGGCGTATCAAAATGTCATTACTCACTTAAAAAATCAAAAAGCCACCGTGATCGTTATCGCTCATAATCCGAGCACGATGAGAAATATGGATCGTCTGCTCTATCTCTCTGAAGGCCGAGTTAAGCTGTATGGCGAAAAGAACGAAGTACTGAAGCGTTTGATGGGATCGAGTCAAACAGACATTCCGAGGGTCAATCATGGCTAATCAATTAGCGCAGAGAAATGGTGAGACGTTAGACGTTGTAGAACGTTTTTCGCCACAAGATACTCTGAATATCAAAGGACCCATTGTTATGGGTTTTTTATCTATTGCACTATTTGGTGGTGGCATTGGCTACTGGGCGGCAACAGCAAAACTTGAAAGTGCAGCCATCGCCTATGGTGATTTGTCCGTAAGCAGCCAACGTCAGGCAATTCAACATCTTGAAGGTGGCATTGTTGAACGCTTAATGATCCAAGAAGGGGATTATGTTGAGAAAGGCCAGCTACTAATACAGCTTTCTGAACAGCAATCTTTGTCGCGTTTAGAATCTCTTAAAGGACGGTTTGTCCATGCCGTCGCAAAAGAGAGTCGTTTAAAAGCAGAGTTTAATAATACGAGTGAGATTGTTTGGGAAAGTGACCTCGAGAAAATGGCAATCTCAAACACATTGCTGGAGGCGCAGCAAATTCAAAAAAAGATTTTTGAGGCGAGAGCTCGTTACTTCGAAAGTAAACTCAATATCGTTCATCAGACGATTTCTGGTGCAAAGTTGGAGCTCAATAATTTGAATCAAACCAAAAAAATTGAGCGGGAAAGACTTTCGCTAATCGAAGAAGAAATCCTGAGTAATCAGACATTAGTAAAACAGGGTTTTTCCGGTAAATCAACGTTGCTGCAGTTGAAAAGATTAGCAACTGAAGTAAGAAGTACCTTGAGTCAACTTGATAGACAAACGTTAACAGTGCAAAAACGCATCGACGAAAACCAATCCCGTTTAGAGGAAATGGCACTAGAGCGAATCAACGAAGTGGTCGTTGAATTGAGAGAAGCGCAAAATGAAATTGTCTCTATTCGAGAAGAGTATCGTGTGGCTCAAGATATTTATACACGCACTGGGATACGCGCGCCAATTTCAGGCAAGGTAGTGAATATGAAAGTTTTCACCGAACAAGGTGTGATTCGTAGTGGTGAAACGTTACTGGAATTGGTTCCTGACGATGACAGCTTAATCGTGGAAGCGAGAGTCAGTCCTCAAGATATCGATCTTATCTCTCCAGGTTTAGATGCTAGAGTGCGCCTTACTGCACTCAATGCGCGTATTCAAGAGCCACTCAATGGTAAGGTACTGACGGTTTCAGCGGACAAACTGTCTGAACAAAACAAAGAAGACTACTATTTGGCGAGAATTGCGTTGAATGACCAAGATGCTCAGCAGCATCAGTTAACGGCGGGAATGAATGCGGAAGTGCTTATCTTGTCTCGGCCACGGACACCAATCAGTTATCTTCTCAAACCGATTACAGAAAGTTTTAATCGTGCTTTCAGAGAAGAGTAATGGTGTGAGATCGAATAATTACTGATGTGTCGAGATGTGGTCGGTGAGTGTTAGGTGAAGTGAGTGAGGATGAGGAAAGGAGAATTCAGGTTCTCCTTTTTTATTGTCATCGGATCGTGTTTGGCTGCAATGGTCATGTCGAACTGCGAGATAGTGCCCACAGTAGGCGACGTTTATTCGAGAACTTAATGCTGCTTGAGCAAAGGTTTAAACTTAAACAGATAAAGACGAGCCAGAAGATAGCCTGTAGTAATTCCAAACCAGTTTGTCATCATATCGGATGTCGAAAACGTGCGATGGCTTAA
Organism: Vibrio sp. 03_296; assembly: GCF_002265885.1. Classification (NCBI taxonomy): domain Bacteria; kingdom Pseudomonadati; phylum Pseudomonadota; class Gammaproteobacteria; order Vibrionales; family Vibrionaceae; genus Vibrio; species Vibrio sp. 03_296. Next base: position 26,006 of record NZ_NPKW01000013.1, on the reverse strand, counting down.
AAACAGTTGCGATAGCTCATCGAGTGACACAATAAAAAGCAACAAGACTAGAAGTCGAATTGCAAATATGTCATTGGATATGGCTTTGCACATTGAAGGGAAAGCGAGAACAGCCATGTAAGCGATTAAAAAGCTTAATGTGGAATGAAGAGCGCGGCTCCCACCAATATAGTATTCAAATTGTTCGTAAACATGGCTTTCCATTCCACTACTTTTCCATAGTGAAAGTGAAACTGTCATGATGCAAACGACAAATAATCCTAATTTTCTCATGTCTCTATCCGATGGGTACAAAGCCTAAGTATCGTTTCACATAGTAAAGTGCCGCCAAATTCTGTATTGCCATGCCGATTGCAATTGAACTAGCGGCACCAATCACCCCATACATTTGGCTCAGGGCCAAAAGCAAAATAATGGCAATGCTTCCGGAGGCGATGGTGATGTATTTCATTGTTTTCTCGTAGCCACTCATCAACAGGAGAAAGCCAACCGAGCCGGTGGCGACATTCACCAACTGCCCAAGCGCCAATATGGCTAACAAGATACCTGCAGACTCAAACTCTGCACCAAAGAGAGTCATGACTTCTTGTGAATAAAAGGTACAAGCAATGACTGGAATGAGAGAAAGAGAAATATTGAGTCGGAAAGCGTTGGTGCTTAGTTTTTTCAGTTTTTTCATCTCTCCTTGCTGATATAAGGAGGCAAACATTGGTGCGACAATAAAATTCACGCTGATCAGCACAAATCCAATGAGCAGCGAAGTCCTTTGAGCTGCAGCCAATAAACCCAGATCGCTGTCTGTTAGATAGAATCCCGCGATGATCAAACTGCCCCACTGGATCACGTTGGTAAAGATATTGCCAATCCAAACCTGTTTTGCACTGTCGGTTAATTCCGCATTATGGGCAACGGGTAAGGGCACAGTTGAGTATTGACCTGAACGAAGCCATTGGATCGTTGATATCAATGCAACCAAAGAGGCTGAAAGTAGCAGAGCCAGCAACATGCTTATCAGAGTAATGATCTCAAAGAAATGCAATATCGTAATGAACAAGACTAGAAAGCAGCTCACACCCATCTGCAAAGCAAATATCGCAGGAGTAACATGGCGTATCGCTTGTAAGGCATAGCTATTGAGTTGTGCTAACACGATAAGTGGAATGGTGAGTGAAAACAAAGCGAAGAGGCTAGGAGTGATGTTTACATTGATGAGTGATGCGCTAAAGACAAATTGAACGATGAAGGCTAAAATGCACAGAGAAAAAGAGAAGGCCAAACTTCTTTGTACTGAGATGGTATAGTTTTCGCTCTGTTGCTGTATCGAATTCTGACTGAAAGCGATGGCATTGTATTTCACCAATGAAACATTGAATCCAAGCTGACTGACGATAGCAACGAAGGAGACCAAATTAAAAAGATAGAAAAATTGTCCGGCGACCGTGGCATCTGAAAACCTTGCAACAGCAATCGTGAGTATAAACGCAAACAAGGCCGATAAAATTCGCATGATCCCTGTCTGTACCCCAATTGAAACGAGTTTTTTTTTCTCATGGGACAAACCAGACAATTTTTGATTAAGCGCGCTGAGCATAAAATGATTCTCAAATATAGAGGCTGCTGAGCGCCAATCTTTGTTTTTCTTCACTGTAGGTGTTGTTCATATCACTACAGTACTGTTGGAATGGAATGGTATCGAAGTGTTCTACGCAGTGGATGATCTGTTTTGCCATTTCTTGCGGGGTACTGGCTAGGAATGGGTAATCCAGATCTTTTGTTGCGCCGATTTTGCGAATGACCATAGGACGAGTCAGTTTAGCCGCTTCGAGAATGGTAAGAGGCATCCCTTCCCATGCTGCTGTGTGTAAATAGATGTCCGCATTGCGAAGGCGTTCTACCACTTCTGTTCTTGGCAACATACCAGTGACTTCGATACCTTTGTCACGCAACTGCTGTTCTAACGAAGGGTCCCCGCCTCCTATCCAAGTAATGTTCAGCTGAATAGCAGAGTTATGCTGCAAGATATGTTCAGCAACTTGACAAAGAAATTGGGGATCTTTTTGTTTCGCCACTCGCCCTAAGGCTACAAGGTTTATCTTTTCGCCTCGTGGAACACTGTTGCCGGCGTTAGATTGGTAGGTGACGTAGTTATTCAGTAACTCCGCTTTTTTGGCTCCCAACGAAATGGCTAAATCGCATTCACGCTGGCTGCATCCAGCAATCGCAGTAAATTTCTTAATGCGAATCCCTTCGAGTATTCGATAGAATTTTTGTGCATAGACCGAGATGTCTTCTCGTTCAAACGCGTAACAATGCGGGGTATAGATAAGTTTTGCATTGCCCACAGTCAAAAATCGCCCAAGAAATCCCGCCTTGCTGGAGTGGAGGTGGATCACCTCCGGCTGGAGTTGTTTGATACGTTGATTGGCACTCAAGAAAAATTGAACCAGATTACCATCAATGAAGGTGGATGATTGAAATTGGTTGTTACCGTTTTCTTTCGTAGAATCTTCTTCACGGGCTCGGGCAAAAAGGTGATGCTCAATAGGTTCATTCCTTGATGAATAAACGTAGCTATAAAGTGCAGTTTGTACACCACCGCCAAATGCTTCTGTAATATGCAGTACTTTTTTCATTTCTGACTCGTCCCTGGTGTCTTTAACCATTTGTTCTTAAATTGAGCTCTCTCTTCCTCTGAATATAAATGACGGTAGAGTGGTAGGTCGTACATGTAAAATAGCTTTGAAAAGTCGTAATTGTTTTTGAAATGACTATAGATATTTGAATACCACTTGTTTTTTGCTTCATTACTGTTTTTTAAAATAAAGCCATCAACGTTGAGGAATTTAGCGATGTCACTGTCTAATTTATTAAGATGTTCGCACTTTATTAGCATCACTTCTGTTTTCTTGTTTTTGAAAAGATAAAACTGTTCCTTGTTATCAATGTCACTTTTAATGACGTCAATACCAAAATTTTTATTTAATTCATTATCGAACCAATTCGCGAAGTAATTAAGGTTAATATAATGGTCGAAACAAAACTCGAGATGTTGATAAGTCCTCTCCATGTCTCGATGAATGGAATCGTTCTTTTTTCCTTCGATAAACTGAATATGAAGGTCTTGGAAAAAACGAGAGAGAACAGTGGCAATCGGATCTCGAACAAGCGTAACGATTTTTAGATGATTTCGATTCTGTAAAAGTCGTTTTCTATGATTCAGGATAACGCGGTACATCGTCCGATTTTTAAAATCAAAGAACTTTTTGACGTCCTGACGATTGTGATACATTTGAAACTCTTCATGATCGTCAAATGTATGAATGTGATAGCTAGGTATATTGTAGTCACTCAACGTATGCTCAATAGAAGAAGATCCGACTTTCCCCATTTGGTACACCAAGACGAAATTATCGGATTTGAGCTCTTTATTTTTCTCAAACTGTCTATTCAATGAGTATTTCATAGTTCCATTCCATAGATTATAACGTGCGATTGAGCACAGGTTTGATGAATGATTTTTGATTAATAAAATAATATTAATAAGAATGGTATTTCTTTAATTTATATACCCTTCCTACTTGAAACTGCAGCGGTGTTGGCTGCAACTCCAAGTTGTTTGGGTATGTAATTAATATTTGAAAATAATTTTTATGGGTTGGTATTGAAATTTTGACGGTTAATCATCCTTGGATGAATAGTCCATCATAAGCTTTATAATAACTGTCTCTAAATTTCTCAATGGTAAATTCCTTGCAACGTGAAATGGAATATTTACTCGCTAAACTATAATTCTCATTACTGTCGCAAACTTGAATTATTTTATTCGCCAGTTCTTCACTGTTAGAAACTTCAAATAAATAACTAGCGTTGCCGATGACATCATCCAATCCTGGAACATTCGAGCTCAATACAGGCAAACCTGCCGCCATGGCTTCTACAGCCGCCAACCCAAATCCTTCAATGAGGGAAGACTGTACATAGAGATCCATTTGCTCTAAGAAAGTAGGGATATCGGTGACGACACCATGAAAAAACACTCGATTCGTGATATCTAACTGCTGAGCGAGAGATTCCAGCGCCTCTCGTTTTTGGCCATCGCCAGCTAGGTGTAACTGGTATTGTGTTGGGAGTAGGGCGACGGCTCTAATCAGCGCTTCATGATCTTTATGCTCATGCAGTCGACCCACCATGCCTATTTTGATTTGAGCCGGATGTTTGATGCCTGTTCTCGCGGACATCGAAAAGCATGACAGATCAACGCCATTGTTAATGACTTTGTATTTCTGACGAAAATTCGGCATGAACTTGATCAACTCTTCCTGCACCTTCTCGCTAATACTGACGGTAAGATCGTGGCTTAGATACAAGAGATACTCCATAAACTTAAATGCCGGATAGTCGCGTCTTCTATTGCTTGAACTGTGTTCTGTCTGCAGCTTTTTCTTACCTAAGGCAAGCAGTGCAAGATAGATCGACGGATAAAGATGCCCATGAACAATGTCTGGCCAGCGAAATAAGGCCCATTTTTCCTTAAAGGTGAGCGTTTGCCATACATAACACTCAATGCCATGATGACTGAGCGTTTCGAGATAATCATTTTCGTGGCAAAGCACCAGAATCTTTATGTCGTACTTAGCCTCTTCGCCAGTAACGAGATCGACCAAAAACTTCTGTGCGCCACCATTTTTAGATAGATCATTGATAATATGTAAAATTCTCATGATGCTTCGTTCTTTATCTCGAGTTAATAAGCGTATTTTTGGACATAGTGGGCTTCCTCTTGTGGTGTTGTTGCTTGAGAAATAACAACGCCAAATGAAGGAATATCGTGCTGACGTTGTTTCGACAGCGCCGTTTTAGCCAAAGCGACTTTGGTAGAGTCTGAGCGAATGACGGTAATCAATCCTTGAGCCAACTGGCCAAGAATCAATGCATCGCTGACGGAAAGCAGTGGAGGAGTATCAATAATGATGCGATCGTATTTTTCCTGTAGTGTGTTTAGGAGATTTTGGAATCGCTTTGACGACAGCAATTCTTGTGGATTTGGCGGAAGCAGACCCGCGGTTAAGACGTCGAGATTCGCTTCTTCGATTCGAACGATGCACTCTTCTAACGGTGTGTTCATTGTCAGGATGTTGCTTAAACCGGGAACTTGTGCGGGAATGTTGAAACGTTTTTCTAGCGAAGGTCGGCGTAAATCGCAATCGATCAAAAGTACACGTTCTAAGTTTGAGAAGGTCGATGCGATGTTGATACAAGTGGCGGTTTTCCCTTCTTCAGGTATGGCTGACGTAAAGACCAAGACTTTTTGCTTGCTGTTCACCAGACGTAACAGTAGCGAGGTTCGGATGGAGCGACACGCTTCGCTAAACACGCGATTTTGAGGATCAAGATAGGCTTGGAAACTGACGCCTGGTTTACGTAATTTGCGACTGCGAACGTAAGGTATGGTACCAATACAGCTTAAACCGAGTTTGTTCTCAACATCTTCGGGCGTACGGATCACGTCTTTAATCATATCTAAGATGATGGCTGCGGCAGATGAGAAAAACAGCGCAAACACCGCACAGATGATGACGAGTTTTAGTCGTTGCGGAGCAATAGGGAAAAGTGGTTCGAGAGCTTTGTCTGTAAAACGAGCATTGACGTTACGAAAATCACTGGTCGCCGTGGTCTCTTTTTCGCGGTTTACAAACGCTTTGAGCAGTTCTCGATTACTTTCAACATCTCGTTTGAGTTTCTCATATTCCGCTTTTTTTCCGCCCACTAATTGGATTTCGGCCTTCTTGTTGCTCATTTCTCGACGAATGCTGTTTTCAAAGCTCTGAGCCACTTTGAGATCCTGTTGTTTGCTCAGCACCATTTCCATGATCAACTGTTGCGAACGCGCTTGGATATTTTGCAATTGGGCTTTCGCTTGAATCATTTTGTCGTGTTTAGGGCCATAACGCTGTGAAAGTTCACCCACTAATTTCTCTGCGTTACTCTCCAGCATTTTGAGTTCGCGTATTTGGGCTTGATTAGCGAACTCATCGATCGAAAGCAGGCTATCGAGGTTTTGTGCGGATTTTCGCAGCAGAAGATCACTTAGGGTTTGTGCTTGAATTCTCTTTTCTATCGCAATGTTGAGCTTTTTACTCAGCTCTTCCAATTCATTCGCGTAAATATCATCGATGCCATTGATGTCGACGAGGCCTTCTGTGGTGAGAAATTGTTGTAGTGCTTGTTCTGACTTGTGTAGTTTGTCTTCCAATTGTCTGGCATTACTGTCCAGCCAATTGGTTGCATTTTGCGTTACTGCCAGTTTCGCCTCAAAGTTGGAATCAATATAGGCTTGACCGATGGCATTGGCGATTTCTGCTGCGAGTTTCGGATCGGCGGAGCGGAAACTTACTTTGACCAACTGAGTGTTGCGTATCGGATCAATATCAACTCTGTTTTTGTAGCTTTGTAACGCTTCATAATAGGAAGAGTGATACTCATTGGTTTCCGTTGGGTTCGGTGAAACATTCAACAGATCTTGTATCAAAGGAACGGACTTAAGCTCATTAAGCTTTGTTTTGAGCGAGCTTGATCCCGTAAAGTGCGGATGATTGGTAAGATCAAATTGTTGGATGATCTTGTCAGCGATGTGATTAGATTGGAGTATCGCTATTTGTGTCTGAAAGTACTCTTTTTTGGTGGTATCTAGACCATAGACTTCCTCGATCGATAATGCGTTGCGCTGCTCTTCCTGAATTAAAATGGTGGCCGTCGCTTGGTAAATCGATGGTTTTGAATAGATAAACCAAGTTGCGGCTAACGTAATCACCAAAGAAAGGGTGACAATACTAAACCAATGCTTTCTGAGGACCTTTAGATAACTTCCAAATTGGAACAATTCTTTATTACCGATGTAATAACGGTTTGTTTGATTTTCATTCATTGCAGTGTATCCGTTCACTCTAGAAGAAGCTCTGTTCAATTACGACAATATCGCCAGGAGACACTTTCTGGCTTAGTGAGACTTTTTTTATGGTTTCGCCATTTTGGCTTTGTGTGAGATGAATATTGCTACGAGAGGCTCTGTCTGTTAGCCCTCCGGCAATAGCAATGGCTTTTTCAATGGTCAATCCAGGTTGATATTCAAAACTACCGGGACGTCTTACTTCGCCATTAACATAAAAGGCGCGGAACTTATTAATCGAGACCATGACTTTGGGGTTCACTAAATAGTCCCCTTTTAGCTTTTGCTCGATCTCTTCTTTTAGTTCTCTAGGGGTTTTCCCTTTTACCAGCACTCGGCCTAAATAGGGGTAGTCAATTTGGCCATCGGAGGTGAGTAAAATATTGGGAATCGATAAGTCATCCTCGCCATACACCAAAATGGATATCGAATCGCCACTATTTAGTTGGTAGCCCGCGTCGGATATTGATGCAGAGACATAGGGTGCCAGAATCAGACTTAACCCTAGTAGCACCTTGAGTAAAAATTTCATGTTTGCTCCATACTTATAACGACAGCCTAGCGGTCACTGTCCAAATGTGTTGATCAAAGCTGTATCCAGACCAGTTGGATGTTTTGTCTTGGTACTGCCAAGCCGCGTCAATTCTCGCCCAGCGCCGGAATTGGTATTGGGCTTCTGCGCTAAGCTGAAAGCGCTCTTCCTCTCGTAGTACGCCACTTTGGTAGGAGCCAGTGTAATCGTCTTGTTGATAGAGTCCTTTTAGGGACGTGACGAAATAACTGTTCCATGCTTGGTCAAGCTGAAGTGAGTAGCGAGTTTGTAGGTTGTAGTCACCGTCTTGTTCTGGATTGACCGCGGCTTGCGTGGTTAACAAAGTCCAGGTCGTATGCTCTTGAGGTTGCCAACTGAGGCCAATATCCCAACTGAGTCCTTCGAATGTAGCGCGTTGCTTGTCATCAAACTCCTTGAGCTGATAGCCGAGCTTGGCGGTGCCTTTGGTTTTACCGGTTATTTCCCAACTGACACCGGTATAAACAAAAGTACTGGTTCCATCGCGTGAGGCAACGGATTCTCGTTCATGTAAATACTCAGTGAGGTGAAGTTGGGAGCCGACTAACCAATACGTTTCAGGGCGCAGACGATAGTAGAACTCACCATGGAGAGACGGGGTTCTAAAGTCGCTGTATTTGGTTGCTGTCAGAGTGCTGGTGCCGTTTTCATATTTGGTAAACGTTTTGTCTAAATAGTTAAGGCCAAACTCTAGCCTTCCTTGCGAACCAATAGCACCAAACACATAGTTACTTTTCAACTGATTCGATTGAAATGTGATGAGCTCTGGAAGTGCTAAGGATATTTGTTCACCTTCGGTTAGACCTTCTCCACGCGTTTCGTGACCCAAGCGGAACTGGTAATCCAAAACCAAACGATTACGATGATTAAAAGTAAAATAATTGGTTGTTTGAAACTTGTGGTCTAAGTAGTCATTCTGCTCATCTGAAGAACGGCCAAAATCTGCAACATAAATAAAATCCGCTTTGTACTGATTTCGGTCAATCCTTGCCAATAGGGCGGGTTTTACACCTATCGTGGAGACATGAGAGGATTCAGCTTCTTGCTTGGCGATATTGTCATCAAATCGATAGTAAGTATGAAGTGTCGGGATAAACTCAATGCCGGATTCGGTCGTAAACGCAAGTGGCTCGACCGCACCCACCCAAACGGGTAACAAACCTAAGGCAAATCCGGTATAGCGTTTCATCGTCATTCCTTTTACTAAGTACTGGCTGTATGGCTTAGTAAGCATTAGAACCAGTAAAGCCTTTAAACACGGTGAGAAAGATGATTTTGATGTCCATCCAAATTGACCAACGATGGATGTAGTCCAAGTCGAACTCAACGCGCTTTTCCATTTTGTCTAGGGTGTCGGTTTCGCCACGATAACCGTTGATTTGCGCCCATCCTGTGATGCCTGGTTTTACCTTATGGCGAAGCATGTAGCGATCAACGATCTGGCGATACTCTTCGTTGTGCGAAACCGCATGAGGACGAGGGCCAACAATGGACATGGTTCCTTGAAGTACGTTAATGAACTGGGGCAGCTCATCGAGTGACGTACGGCGCAGAAAACCGCCAAATGGCGTAATCCGAGGGTCATTTTTTGTTGCTTGTTTTACGTCAGAGCCTTGCTCCATGGTCGTCATGGAACGAAATTTCCATACGCGAATTTTGCGTCCATCTAGACCATATCGATCTTGCTTAAAAATCACGGGACCGCGAGATGTGCACTTGATACCAATGGCGATTGCAATGAGAATTGGTGAAATTAACAGCAGTATTAGGCTGGAAAAAACGATATCTTCAAAACGCTTAAGCCATGATGAAAAACCGGCAAACGGAGTGTCAAAGACGCTGAGAGTTTGGACTTGCCCGATCTGATCCCAACGAGAGTGAAGCAGATTGTAAGTAAAGAAATCAGGAATGAGATAGGTGTTTGCTGTGGTGTCTGAAAACTGGTGTAGAAACTTGGCGATACGTTCGTTAGCGTGCATTGGCATCGCAATATAGACGTAATCGACTTCGCCATTTTTCGCTTTGCTCAATGCGTCTGCAACATTGCCTTTGATCGGATAGTCTGCATTGCTCTCGTCTCGCTCGACGGTTCTTTCATCATAGAAACCTTGAAAGATCACGCCGTGTTCAGTGTGATTTTTTAGTTCATTGGCCAAGGTGATGCCATGCGGTGTTTGGCCAACAATGATAGCGGTACGTGTGTTTAGTCCCAAGCGACGGAGGTAAGATAAAGTCGAGCGAAAAAGTATCCTCCAGCACATGAGTAGAATCGGTGTAATAAGTAACCAAGGGGTTACAATATCTTCGTTGTAGGTATCCAGAGTTTTGGTGAAGAAGTGAATGGCAATTTGCAGCAAACTTGTTGCTAGCCACGCAGCGCAGGCCAGGGTGAGCTGTTGTCGAATCGAACTGGTACGCCATGAGCGATACAGCTGCGCGCTTTCGGCAAAGAGAATAAAGATGAGCCCTGAGACGATTGCTAACATCAGGTAGTCTTTTGGAATGGCAGCCAAATGATAAAGTGTCAGCAAGGCCATAAAGCCGATGATGATCGTTAGATCTGCCAAGCGATACAGAAAAGAAAATTCAGTCTCATGTGAGCGAATCAATCCTTTGTTATTCATAATGTCATTCCGTCAAATTTGGCACGCTACCGCCCTTGAGTGTCGTTTCTCAATGTCGTGCTAACAGTTCAATGTGATGGTGTCTGTTGTTTGAGATGACGCAATTTGACTCGCGAAATATCAACAACAGTTGCAAGGAAGTGTAAGAATTTGAGTGAGTTTGGTTAGTGGAATTAAGAATGAAATTTCGACCTTCGGTTAATAGACCTAAATCATAAAAATCTAATACCTAAAATCGAGAAAACGAGAAAAGTGTTAGTTATTGCGGAATGAGAAAAACTATAGTGCAAGATGCTAGCGGAGAATAATCAGTAGAAAGTGTCAGAAATACAAAGAAATGTCGGTATAGCATAAAAAACAAAAAAGCCTCTTATCTAGGAAGAGGCCTTTAAAGACATGAAGATTAAAATAGTATTAACGCTCTACGCCTTTTTCATTAAATAGGCGCTTACACGCACGGCCATCGCTGTGGAATAGGTGGCAGCGATGAGCTGGGATACCAATTTCTAAGCGATCGCCAGAATCCACGTCCAACGTATCTGGTTGGCGGTAGATTACATCCGCATCGGCACTCTCTAGGTTGAGGTAGACTTGCGTTTCATTACCCAGCTTCTCGACGATCATCACTTCACCATCGATCACTGCGTCGCCTTGTGCAGAGGAGACTAGGTGCTCTGGACGTACTCCCAGAGACATGCGATCACCTTTGTTGACGGTTGTTCCATCCACAGGGACCCAGAAAGTCACGCCGTTTGATAGCTTAACTTGAACGCGTTCGCTCTCTACATCCACGATTTGCACACTCATAAAGTTCATTTTTGGCGAACCAATGAAGCCAGCAACAAAACGATTTTCAGGGTAATGGTACAGCTCTAGGGGTTTACCAACTTGAGAGACAAAACCGCCATCGAGTACCACGATTTTGTCAGCCATGGTCATTGCTTCGACTTGGTCGTGCGTAACGTAAATCATGGTACAGCCAAGTTGACGTTGCAGTTTGGTAATCTGGGCACGCATTTGAACGCGTAGAGCTGCGTCTAGGTTAGACAAGGGTTCGTCGAGTAGGAACACTTTTGGCTGTGAAACAAGGGTACGACCAATTGCCACGCGTTGACGCTGACCACCCGAAAGGGCTTTTGGCAGACGCTCGAGTAGGTGGCCAAGTTGTAGGATTTCAGCGGCTTGCTCTACGCGTTTGTCGATCTCTTTTTTGTCTGCTTTCGCTAACTTAAGGCCGAATGACATGTTGTCATAGAGATTTAGGTGCGGATAAAGTGCATAAGACTGGAAAACCATGCCTACGCCACGTTTCGATGGCTCTACATCATTCATACGCTCTTCACCGATGTAAAGATCGCCAGAGGTGATGTCTTCTAACCCTGCAATACAACGAAGCAATGTCGATTTACCACAACCCGATGGACCGACAAATACTACGAATTCGCCTTCGTTGATCTCAAGATCAACGTTTTTAGAAATCAATACGTCGCCATACGCTTTACAAACATTTTTTAACGTGACACTCGCCATTTAGCTCGTCCTCGATCAATTTTTTTATAATTCACTGTCCATCATTATATGAATTATGGAGCCGGACAGTAACAGTAGGAATCGGTAAGTTAAGCAACAGTAAGAAAACAGGGCGGCACTTTAAAAATGGAGTTCCTATATTAAAGTGCCACCCACCATAGCCAAATACGAGTTTTCTCCCCCACATTCATCAAGATGTCTCCCCCGTGAATAACAAACTACCACTAACATCTCAACTAATGACATTCCACTCGTATGGCAATGAAAACCAGCAAAAACAGTGACCAAGTTGGCCTGCTGGGAAAGGGTTCTTACCATCCACTCTTGGATGGGTGCAGTTTCTTCGATATAGCACTTGCCTACATCCTCCTACGGCAATTAATTGTAGGGGGAGTAGAAAAGGAGGAGGGGGTTCTACGCCTCTTCCCCCAGAGTGGGCAAATATCACAATAATCGCGTCATTAAATGTGAATTCGGTCGCATCGAGTGCCGTTTTTGTGATTTTGCTCTCTTACCTCTAACGATGTAGATCACGAAAATACGCCATAATATCTGGGGCGTAGAGGATAGGAGGATGAGACAGAGCAGGTTTTTTCAGATGATATACGTCGAAATACGGCTCATCCTCTGTGGAGTAGCCCTACATCAAAATATAAAAAGGATACGAACATGAAAAATGCTCTAAGCGCTGTCGCACTAGGTACTCTTGTTGCACTGGGTTCTTTCGGTGCACACGCTGCCATTGAAGAAGGACAACTGACTATCTGGATCAACGGTGACAAAGGTTACAATGGTCTAGCAGAAGTAGGCAAAAAGTTTGAAGCAGACACAGGTATTAAAGTGACGGTTGCTCACCCAGATGCGCTGCAAGATAAATTCCCACAAACGGCAGCAACGGGTGACGGTCCTGATATCGTATTCTGGGCGCACGACCGTTTCGGTGGTTACGCAGAAGCGGGTCTGTTGGCTGAAATCAAACCTTCTAAACAAGTTCAAGAAGGCATTGTGGATTTCGCATGGGACGCAGTGAAGTACGATGGCAAGATCATCGGCTACCCAATCGCGGTAGAGTCTCTATCTCTTATCTACAATAAAGATATCGTTCCAAACCCACCAAAGAGCTGGGAAGAAGTGGAAGCGCTAAACGCGAAACTGAAGAAAGAAGGCAAATCTGCCATCATGTGGAACCTAAAAGAACCGTACTTCACATGGCCACTAATGGCAGCTGATGGTGGTTACGCGTTCAAATACACTTCTGAAGGTTACGACGTTAAGGACGCAGGCATCGCGAAAGATGGCGTGAAAGACGCAATGAACTTCGTTAAATCGCTGGTTGAGAAAGGCATCATCTCTCCAGACATGGATTACTCAGTATCTGAATCTGCATTTAACCAAGGCAAGACGGCGATGACCATCAACGGTCCTTGGGCGTGGGGCAACATTGAGAAGTCTGGTATCAACTACGGTGTGACTACACTGCCTAAGTTCAATGGTCAATCTTCTAAGCCTTTCGTTGGCGTTCTTACTGCGGGCATCTCAACGGCATCACCAAACAAAGACCTAGCGGTAGAGTTCATTGAGAACTACCTACTGACAAATGATGGCCTACGTATGGTGAACAACGATAAGCCGCTAGGCGCTGTTGCACTGAACTCGTTCCAACGTGAGCTTGATGCAGATGCTCGTATTGCGGCGACGATGGACAACGCAATGAACGGCGAAATCATGCCAAATATCCCACAAATGAATGCATTCTGGGGTGCGGCGAAAAACGCGATCGTTAACGTAGTGGATGGTCGTCAAACTGTGGATGCTGCTCTGGCTGACGCAGAAAAACAAATGACAAAATAATGTAACTTTTTAAGGAGGGGGTAACTCCTCCTTACTTTTCTTTCTTTTTTATATATATCGCTAGCAGGTTCCCTATGCAGTCAGTTCAAGGTACAGATGCTATGACAGCTCCAGCAGCCAGCCTGCCGGGCAGCAAAAAAGTGTTTATTAAATGGGCGCTTCTTGGCACGGTCGGTCTTATTAATGGTTATGCAACGATTCTAATGTATTCTCGCGGTGAGGTTGCTTTTGCAATGTTGACCGTGATTCTTACCGCATTGGCGTTGTATGTGTTTGGTAGTAAAAAAACTTACGCTCATCGCTACATTTATCCGGGTATTGCCGGGATGATTTTGTTCATCCTCTTCCCTTTGGCATACACCGTTGGTCTTGCGTTTACCAACTACAGCGCTAAAAACCAGCTTTCTCTCGATCGTGCACAAAGCGTGCTTTTGGACCGTACTTTCCAAAGTGGTGAAAGCTATCCGTTTACGCTGTATAAAACCGAGTCTGGTCACCGTATTGTCATTAAAGATGGCGACGTCCTACTGTCGACACCTGAGTTTGTTCTTGGTAGCGCCATCAGCGATCTAGACCTTTCTCCAGTGGATGCGGTGACAGGCACAGAAGAGCCGATTAAGACTATTGTTAGCAACCGTACTGCACTGAGCAGCATCGATTTGCACTTTGCTAATGGTGATGACATCCGCATGAGTGGCTTACGCAAGTTTGCTGGTGTGGTGCCGCTTTACACCATGCAAGCGGATGGTGAAACGCTGAAGAACAATCAGACTGGCGAACTGCTCAAGCCGAATATGGACGTGGGTTTTTACCAAGCGATGGATGAAGCAGGCAACTTTGTTGGCAACACCGTCTCTCCAGGTTTTGTGGTGCAAATTGGCACCGATAACTTTGAACGTGTTTGGAAAGATGACGGCATCAAAGAGCCATTCATCAGCATCTTTATCTGGACAGTGGTTTTCTCAATTCTCACCGTAGTGCTCACACTCATGATTGGCTTGGTGCTGGCGAGTGTCGTGCAATGGGAAGAACTAAAAGGCCGTGCTATTTATCGTGTATTGCTGATTTTGCCTTATGCGGTTCCTGCGTTTATCTCAATCTTGATCTTTAAAGGTCTGTTTAACCAAAGCTTTGGTGAGATCAACATGGTGCTAAATGCGCTGTTTGGCATTAGCCCGAGTTGGTTCTCTGATCCCATCATGGCGAAAAGCATGGTGCTGATTGTGAACACTTGGCTTGGCTTCCCTTACATGATGATCCTTTGTATGGGTCTATTGAAAGCGATTCCAGAAGACTTGTACGAAGCCTCGGCGATTGATGGCGCCAATTTCGTGCAAAACTTCACTCGTGTGACGTTGCCGCTGATGATTAAGCCGTTGACTCCACTGCTCATTGCAAGCTTTGCATTTAACTTCAACAACTTCGTCATGATCCAGTTGTTGACGCAAGGTGGTCCAAACATGATTGGTACTTCAGAGCCTGCGGGTTACACCGACTTGTTGGTGAGCTACACCTACCGCATCGCGTTTGAAGGCGGCGGCGGCCAAGACTTCGGTTTGGCAAGTGCTATCGCAACACTGATTTTCCTACTGGTTGGCGCGCTGGCTCTACTTAACCTGCGTTTCACTAAGCTGTCTCAGAACTAAAGGTAAGGAGCATACAACATGGCAATGGTACAAGGTAAATCACTTAAATACCGCGTATGGGCAACCCATATTGCGTTGTGGACCTTCTTATCGATGATCATCTTCCCTTTGTTGATGATTGTGGCAATCTCGTTCCGCGAGGGTAACTTCGCGACAGGTAGCTTAATTCCAGATAACCCGTCATTGGAGCACTGGAAGCTGGCTCTTGGTTTCTCAGTCACCAATGCAGATGGCTCTGTTACGCCACCGCCATTCCCAGTTCTCACTTGGTTATGGAACTCGGTAAAAGTCGCAGGTATTACATCGATTCTGATTGTTGCGCTTTCAACGACGTCGGCTTACGCATTTGCTCGTCTACGCTTTAAAGGTAAGGAGACTATCCTAAAAGCGATGATGATTTTCCAAATGTTCCCGGCAGTATTGGCGCTAGTGGCCCTTTATGCTTTGTTTGACAAACTTGGCCAGTATATTCCGTTCCTTGGTTTGAATACGCACGGTGGTTTGATCTTCTCTTACCTTGGCGGTATCGCACTGCATGTTTGGACGATTAAGGGTTACTTTGAGACCATCGATAATTCGTTAGAAGAAGCTGCAGCGTTGGATGGCGCTACGCCATGGCAGGCATTCCGCTTAGTACTTCTACCTTTGTCTGTGCCGATTCTTGCAGTGGTCTTTATTCTGTCGTTTATCGGTGTAGTAGGCGAAGTTCCTGTGGCATCTTTGCTACTTTCTGATGTAAACTCTTATACATTAGCGGTTGGTATGCAGCAGTATCTCTACCCTCAAAACTATCTGTGGGGTGACTTTGCAGCAGCGGCGGTGCTTTCAGCGTTGCCAATTACCATCGTATTCTTACTTGCACAACGCTGGTTAGTAGGTGGTTTGACTGCCGGTGGTGTTAAAGGTTAATCCCTTCTTGCGATTAACTTAAGGATAAGAATAAGAGCGACCGTATCAGGTCGCTCGTTTTATTACTTTTTATTACCCATTTGGTTTGGCCGCCGATCTAGTAATAGAAAGTATCATGGCGTTACGCATAGCTGGCTGTTAGCTTTGTTCCTTACGATTATCACTAACAGTGTTTGTAACCAATTGCCTGAGTTTGTCCTCAGGCTTTTTTGTATCTGATGTTTTTGTCTTGATAGTATGTACAAAGGACGCAAGCAGAGTAACCATTCCTACTTTAGTCGCATAGTTGAGATGAGATCTGATGCGTATCAGTTCACAGAAATAGTTGTAGAATGCTAAACAGGTCGGATAAGGTTCTGATCTAGCTCAAAACTCTTTACTCGAAGGTGCGCAGCCAAGGTACTGAAGGAGGGTGTACAAGCTTTCTTGTTGCAGAGCGACTCGACGGAAAAGATCGGCAAACGTCACGTCTCCACCAAAACAGGCCTGGATATAGTGATTGATTTCGTCACTGGCGTATCCTTCCACATACATGGTGCGCACCCACTGATATTCGACCGACTTGAGATTCGCCAGTGTGCTTTCACTTAATGTGGTTTCCCTTAGTTTCAATGTGTTGTCTCATGCTCAGTTTCGTTGAGCGATTAAAACAAACCAAAATGACGCTTTTATGACGTTTTGATGTTGGAATGATGTCGAAACAGACGAGCGTGAGCCCTTAGCTTAGGTCACACGCTCGATGGTAGGGTGAACTATTTGAGGTATTTAACGTGCGCTTCCATCTCTTCACCGATTTCTTTACGCATGTTCATCAAGCGAATCGCAGATTGCTCGAGTGCTTTATCTTCGTCGGTTTCAGGAATCCATTTCTGAATGGGTGTGGGTTGGCCATTTTCATCAACAGCGACCATGATAACAATGCAATGTGTGGTGAGTCGGTTTTTGAGATCTTTGGGATCGCTGGCTTGCACATCAATGGCAATGTGCATCGAGGTTGTCCCTGTGTAAATCACCTTGGCGCTGACTTCAACCAAGTTACCCACATGTATCGGTGCGACGAAACGAATGCCACCCGCGTAGGCTGTAATACAGTACTTGCCACTCCAAGCAGCAGAGCAGGCATAGGCGGCTAAGTCGATCCACTTCATTACAGCGCCGCCATGGACCTTTCCACCAAAATTCACATCCCCAGGTTCTGCGAGAAAGCGCAGAGTAATATTGCGTTGACCACGACTCATATGCCAATCCTTAACATGTCATTATTGTGTTTATTTGATAACAAAAATGTTACTTGTTAGCAATGAGTTTAGCGTATAGACGCCAAGGCGCGCTTGTTACGCATGACAACGAATTATGAAATGGTGGCGGAGGTGACTTCCGACTGAACCATGGCTGCTTTTTTGCGAGGTTTCAGTTGTGAAAGAATCACACCGAAGATCACCAATAACCCACCAACAAAGTGGTAAAGGTGTACCTGCTCTCCCAGCATACTGGTCGCTAAAGCCACTGCGACGACCGGAAGCAAATTCATGAACATTGCGCTTGATTCTGCGCCAATGCTGTCGATGGCTTTGACCCACATCCAAGGTGCAAGAATGGAGGCCGCAACGCCCGCATAAAAGATCAAAGGCAGAGCTTCTGCACTAGGTAGCAACTGCTCGCTGGTCAGCCATAATGGTGTCAGCATCGCAACGGCAAACAGACCTTGCATGTAAATCAGCGTCCAATTGGAAAACGGCATTTTCCAGCGTTTCAATAACACGCAGTAGGCGGCATAGACAATCGCGGCAAGCACCATCAGTCCATCCCCTTGTGTGACGGGTTGTTCAATAAAGAAGGCCACATCACCTTGGCCAAGCATGTAGGCTAAGCCAAACAGTGAAATGGCGCCGCCGATAAGGCTAAGAGCAGACACTCGTTTGCCTAAAAGAGGCACACTGAGAAAGACGCTGATCAAAGGGACCAATGAGGTGATCAGCGACATGTTCGACGCGCTGGTGGTTAAGCCTGCGTAGTAACCTAAAGATTGGTTTAACACCATGCCTAACGTTGCCAAAAAAGCGAGTTTGCTGAGATAGGGTTTTATCTGCTGCCATTGGCGGATCACATGAGGTAGGCAAAATGGGGTGAGAATCGCCATGGCCACAAACCAACGATAAAAACTCATCGCACTCGGCTCAATAGCCGATGCTGCCAACTTATTAACAATGGAGTTGCCGCCCCAAATAAGAACAGTAAAAAGTGGAAGCAGATAAACCATGAGAACTTACTCGCAGAATGACAGTTGTCAGATAGTTTGTCAGGTCGTTATAATTACAAGTATCTCTTAAAAGACATTGCGCGTGATAGGAAGACAAGTTTGAAAAAGTCCCCTCGACATCTTCATCCCTCGTTATCAATCGATACTCCACCATCTGATGTGTTTATGAATTTCGAAGAATTTCTCTCGAATACAGAAACACGGGAACACAGCCACACTTGGGGTCAGGTTCAATTGATCAGTGGTGGAATCTTAGAAATGGAAGCGCAAGGAACCCGCTTTTTAGCTCCGCCTCACCTGGCGATTTGGGTGCCGCCCGGTATTATGCACCGCAGTTTCAATCGACGACCATTGGAGTATTGTTCACTCAATATTGCTAAACAGCTGACGGATAAATTTCCCGCCAAAACGTGTCTGATTCAGGTTACCCCGATCGTGTCGGCCATTATCGATGATTTTCGTCTGCGCGATATTAACGTGGCGACCGAAGAGTCGGATAAGCGATTGGTGCAAGTTCTGCTCGATCAACTGGCAACCAAAGAAACCCAACACCATTTTCTACCGTCATCCGATCACAAGTACTTAGCGCCTATTTTGGCTCATGTAGAAGAGAATCCAACGGATACGACGAGCTTGTCAGAATGGGCAGAAAAAGTGCATACCACGGAGCGAACATTAGCCAGACACTGTCAGAGTGAACTTGGGATGAGCTTTACTGAGTGGCGTTTACGCGTACGTTATCTGTACTCGATGGAGTTATTGCGCAAGGGGCAGACGGTGAAGGAAGTGGCATTGACGCTCGGCTATAACCAAGCCAGTCCTTTTATCAGCATGTTTAAAAAATACTCCGGGCAAACCCCGGAGCAATATAAAAACCGCCTGTTATAACTGGGTGATCACGTAGTCGAGACCACCCATGATTGCGGCAACTTGTGCATCATCACACTCTTGTGCGGTCACTTTCGGGCTGTCTGGGTACACCTCTGTCGTGGTGCCAAATTGGCAACGAGCCACGCCACCACATAAACCTAGCTGCACCATTGGGTAGTGAATGACGCCGTGTTGAATGACCGGAGAACCGATGATTTCACCATTCTCATCGGCAGGGGCGATATGCGTGACACGCGATACCGATTCAATCACCGCAGCTTGGAACTCTGGCTGAGGATTTTCAGTATCCGCAACGGTGTAAAAGCCGTCTGGGATCATCCCTTCGATATAGTCGATGCCATCACGAGCAGCGAGTGCAGGGCGGAACTCGCTCTCATCGGTGTCTGTGGTTTCGTGCAGATCAAAATGAACCAAAATCGGGCCTAGAGTGGCGACTAAGCGCATCAGGTTTGCTGACTCTTCGGCGGGGCTCTGTGCGTAAAACGAACGGTTAGGATCAACCGCATTTGGGTTCCAGCGATTGATGGTTTCGTAACCCCAAGGACTGATACAAGGTGTACAAACCAAGTTGAAGTAAGGTTCGTATCGGGTGGCTTCGGTCGCCATAAACTTAAGAGCGCCATGCACACCACTGGTTTCGTAACCGTGCACGCCACCTGTGATCAATACGGTTGGTTTATTCTCATCCCAAGCTTTGGTTTTTAAGCAGTAAAGCGGATAGCGGGCAGGATCGTAGGAGAGGGCGCCGTACTGTTCAAGCTCAAACTCTTCGGCCAAAGCAAGAATCTTAGGGACAACTTCAAGCTGATATTCACGCTTTATGTTGGTTTGCTGTTGCCATGCGAGGCGTTCCTCATCTCCCCATTTTTGTCCTGCAATGCCAATTGGATATGTTGAATGCGTTTTCATTGAGTTCCCTATTGAGGCTGAGCGGTCGATGTACGCAAGGTTAGATCGAGTTCCCTTGAGATACAACCGCAATACGAGGCTTACTCAATTTTTTGCACAATATTCACTTGGCGACACTGAAGAGCGCTGTTACATTTTGAAACAATTCGAATTTATCTATGAGAAATCAATTATGGCTGGAGCAAGTCTATTAACGCTTTTGGATGATATTGCAACGGTGTTAGATGATGTCGCGGTGATGTCGAAAGTCGCCGCAAAGAAAACCGCAGGTGTATTAGGGGATGACCTGGCGCTAAATGCTCAACAAGTGTCGGGTGTGGCGGCAGAAAGAGAAATTCCAGTCGTTTGGGCAGTTGCGAAAGGGTCGTTCAAAAATAAATGCATTTTGGTTCCGGCAGCGCTGCTTATCAGTGCCTTTATTCCTTGGCTCATCATGCCTTTGTTGCTATTGGGTGGTCTGTTCCTGTGCTTTGAAGGCGCGGAGAAGGTACTGGAAAAGTTGTTTCACTCTTCTCATCAAACCGAAAGCAGCAGTGCAGAGCCAGCAATAGAGGACATTGAGCAATACGAGAAACAAAAGATTGCAGGCGCCATTCGTACTGATTTCATTTTGTCAGCAGAAATCATCGTCATTGCGTTAGGCACTGTGCAGGGGCAGAGCACCATGACACAAGTGTTGGTTGTGAGTTTGATTGCGTTGGTCATGACCATTGGTGTGTATGGTTTGGTGGCTGGCATTGTTAAGTTGGATGACCTTGGTTTCTATCTCGAGAGAAAATCGCAAGGCAAAGGTGCACTCAATAGCATGGGCCAAGCTCTGATTCGATTTGCGCCAAAACTGATGAAAGTACTAACGGTCGTCGGTACTGCGGCGATGTTTTTGGTGGGCGGCGGCATTGTTGTGCACAACGTCCCTGCGGTTCATCATTGGATTGAACCTATCATCATGAATTTATCGGACCTCTCATTTGTCAGCGCTATCGTTCCTACCTTACTAAATGGGTTAGTCGGATTGCTCGCTGGGTTACTGGTTGTTGCTGTGTGGAGCTTAGTAGCAAAACTGCGTTCTTCGCAAGCCACCCATTAAACATCGGAGACTTCACAGACTCGATTGCGGCCTTTGTGTTTCGCGAGATACAAGGCCGCGTCTGCTCTTTTCATTAGCGCATCCCAGTCGTCTCCGGGGATCAACTGCGCCACACCAAAGCTCGCCGTCCATGTCTCTCTTTGTTTCGGCGCAAACCGCGTTTCAGCAATTTTCTGCCGGAGTTTCTCGGCAACCAAAACCGCACTGTCAATCGGTGTGTCAGGAAGCACCACGAGAAACTCTTCGCCGCCAATACGAAACGATATATCTTGTTTGCGCAACTGACTCGTGAGTAGCTGGCCAATGCCAGAAAGAGTTTGGTCTCCCACTTGGTGACCATATTGGTCATTGATGCGCTTGAAGTGATCAAGGTCGAGAATAATGATGGATAGCTCAGCGCCTAAGCGGCTTGCTCGAGAGAGTTCTCTGGGAATCATCTCCTCCATTGCTCTGCGGTTGTAAATATTGGTTAAGGTGTCTCTGAGAGAGGTTTGGTAGATATTGGTAATCAGCCGCGCATTGATCATCCAAGGGAAGGTGAAGCCCAGCGTCAGGATCAACCCGATAAGGGCGAGGAAAGAGAGCTGATGAACGCTACTGGCAAACATAAAATCCACGATCTGTGAGCTCATGTAAGTCACATAGGTTCGAAACAGCATCCAGAGTGCCAACGTCACAAAGGCCGCGACTAGCAGCCCAATGGCTAAGGGGTTGTCTTGAGCACTTCCTTGCCGGACGACGTAAGCGGAGAGTAAGCAGCAAAGTGCGATATACAGACTTACCGCGATGATCCGTACATTGGTGGAAACGGTTATCTGAGAAAAGTAGACCAGTGAGACAACTAATACTGGCAGAAAGAAAAAGGCAATGTGTGAGGCGAGCGGAGGAGCGGAACGAAAGCGCTGTAAGCTATAGACAATCAGGGTAAACCCTAAGCAAATAGTGCTATTGGCGAATACCTTAGATAACCAAAGTGAGGTACTGTTACCAAAACTCAAGGTAAAAAAACCGATGGCAATAGCGAAAACCGCAGCGGCTAAGGTTACCAGGCCATGAACATTTTTCTGGATCGATTGCAGCATCAAGATACCGAATCCGTATGCGACACAGATCAGTACCGTGACAATAGACAAGGTTTTAATGTCCAGGTCTAATTCCATAAGCGGCCATTTATCAATTAACTATCATAAGTCTCCATTTAGCTTAGATGACGAATGGCAAAACTTAGAAAAAATGCCGCTGTTTTCAGCGGCATTTTGTTATTTGCTTTCACAACAAGGCGATTTAGGGTTACTTAACCTTCCACTCCATGCTTTCACCAGCGCGAATTGGCACCACAATATCACCACCAAATGGCATTGAAGCAGGAACAGGCCATGCGTCTTTTACCAACGTGATCGTGTCTTGGTTGCGAGGCAAGCCGTAAAAATCTGGGCCGTTATGGCTGGCAAACGCTTCGAGATTTTCCAACTTGCCCGCTTGCTCAAACACTTCTGCATACAGTTCCACAGCGGCGTGAGCCGTGTAAGAGCCCGCGCAACCACAAGCGGATTCTTTTGCGCCTTTGGCGTGTGGCGCAGAGTCCGTACCCAAAAAGAACTTCTTGTTGCCACTCGTTGCAGCAGAGATCAACGCAAGCTGGTGGGTGTTGCGCTTAAGAATTGGCAAGCAGTAGAAGTGGGGCTTGATGCCGCCCACTAACATGTGATTGCGGTTGTACAGCAGGTGATGAGCGGTAATGGTTGCTGCAACGTTTTCATTGGCATTTTTCACAAACACAACCGCATCTGAGGTGGTGATGTGTTCGAGGACAATTTTCAAATCAGGGAAGTCTTGAACAATCGGCGCCAAAACATTGTCTAAAAAGGTTTTCTCGCGATCAAAGATGTCCACATCGTGCGTGGTCACTTCTCCGTGTACCAGCAACAACATGCCCACTTCTTGCATGGCTTGAAGGACAGGATAAATTTTCTTCACATCCGTCACGCCAGAGTCGGAGTTAGTTGTTGCACCAGCTGGGTACAGTTTTGCTGCGACTACAGCACCACTGGCCTTGGCTTTGCGTACTTCATCCGCTGTGGTGTTGTCAGTCAAATACAGTGACATAAGCGGAGAAAATTGTTCCGTTTGGTTATGTGCTTGAATGCGATCGCGGTAGGCAAGTGCCATTTCAGTCGTGGTGACGGGTGGGACAGTGTTTGGCATGATGAGTGCGCGGCCATTGTAACGGCTGATATCGCGAACGGTATCTGCCAAAACTTCGCCATCGCGCAAGTGTACGTGCCAATCATCAGGACGAGTAATAGTAAGTGTTGTCATTGTTGCTCCCACCATAGAAAAAGAATCCAAAAGGAGCCTAAACAAGAGAAAGCAAACGCTTCCGTTTAGGCGACAGGATGATATAGGAAAGTGCTGTCTATTTCACTTGCTTTTTCCGCTTCGCTCTCGAGGCGCTGTATTTTTGCTCTTAAAGGCTCAGTTTTGTTGCTATCTGAGAAATGGTGAGAATAGTGAGGTTCAGGTTTTCTCTGTGCTTTCAAACGACTATCATGGCAAATCACTAATAATAATCATCAAGGAAGCGTTCATGTCGTCAGCCACATTACAACAGATTAATGTTTATCCAGTGAAATCCGTTGGAGGAATCGCTTTAACGTCTGCTTGGGTAGAAAAACAAGGGCTTGCTTTCGATCGCCGATTTATGGTCGCGACCGCGCTAGGTGACATGGTCACTGCGCGTAAATATCCTCAAATGGTGACGATACGCTCCGCTTTGGTTGCTGATGGGATTGTTTTTACGTACCCAGACAAACCTGCTCTGATGCTGAAGTATCAAGACTTCAAGCGACAAGAAACACCGGCGCAAGTGTGGAAAGACAATTTCACCGCTTACACCACCACCGATGAAGCGGACGATTGGTTTAGCGATATTCTGGGGATCCGCGTTGAGTTGCTGTTCTCTGGGGAGCAATCGAATCGAGTCCGTGAGAAGCTCGGACACAATGTCAGTTTTGCGGATGGTTACCCACTGTTAGTCATTAGCGATGCGTCACTAAAAGAACTCAATCGACGCAGCCCGGAAACGCATTCGATGGATCAGTTTCGCACCAACCTAGTGGTGAGCAACTGCGAAGCATTTGCCGAAGATGGATGGAAAAAAATTCGCATTGGTGAGGTGATATTTGAAGCGGTGAAGCCCTGTGAGCGCTGTATTCTCACCACGGTCGATGTAGAGAAAGGGCAGTTTCGCGCCAATAAAGAACCACTGAACACCCTATTGACGTTTCGCGCCAATGAACAAGGTGGCGTCTTTTTCGGACAAAATTTAGTGGCACTGAACGAAGGGATGATCCAAGTGGGAGACCGGGTTGAGGTGTTGGAAGTGAAAGAGAAAGAAGTCTATCCGGACAGTGCTTGTCACGACATTCGCCTTACCTGCGTCGAAAAAGAGACCATTGCACGGGATTTCGTCACGTTTTGGCTCGAACCAGAACACGGGCAGCTACCTGCGTATTTGCCAGGGCAGCATTTGCCAGTAGAAATCACCGTTGATGGTGATACCGTCTCACGTCGTTATACCTTATCGTCGAGCCCTTCTCGGCCAGGAAGGTACGCCATTTCCGTCAAACGTATTGACGGTGGACGAGTGTCAAATTGGCTGATTGATCATCTTGAGGTAGGCGATGAGCTGTTTGCACAATCCCCACAAGGGCAGTTCCATATTCAAGAGGACAAACATCAACCTTTGTTGCTGCTCTCCGCGGGTAGCGGCGTAACGCCAATGTTGTCGATGCTACGCTATCTTGCGGATCATGATCTTGTTGAGGATGTGGTGTTCTATCACCAATGTCGCTCCGTTGAAGATATCCCCTGTAAAGAGGAGCTTGATGCGCTGAAATCACGCTATCCTGGGCTCACGGTTAAAATCTCGCTCACTCAAGCACCGAACGATTGGTTTGGTCTCAAAGGGCGCTTGAGTTTATCGCATCTTAAACAGATCAAGGCGGTGGAATCTCGTCAGGTTTTTGTCTGCGGCCCCGATGGCTTTATGCAAAAAGCGAAGAATCTACTGCTGAAAAAAGGGCTGCCTGAAAGCCATTATCATCAAGAAGCGTTTGGTGTCTCGACGTCGCCTAACAGTGAGCGCAAAACGGTTGAGCTGGAATTTAATGGTGAGACGTTTACGGCTGATAATCAGCAAACCTTACTGGAACACGTTGAAAATAATGGTTTGACGATCGCGCATAGCTGTCGAGCCGGTTTTTGTGGGGCGTGTAAGGTGAACGTCATCAGTGGGCAAGTGCATCAGCCTGATGTTCCTGCGTTGACTGAGCAAGAAAAACGCGAGGGCAAAGCGCTAGCATGTTGTTGCGTGCCTCTAACGGATGTTCGTTTTCAATCTCTGTAGCGACGCTTAGATTAAGTAAGTCATAAACAATGACCTCGCTTAAAGCGAGGTCAGACTGCTGACAAAGGTCTAGCTTTCGAGCTAGACCTTTGATCTAATAGGGGTATCGAAATATGGACACTCCGATATGCTTCAAGAACCGACTCCGCAACAATACGAACTGGAAATGGTGACGATGGAACAGTTAGTTCCTAAAGACCATTTAGTGCGCAAAATCGATAATGCTATCGACTTYGAATTCATTCGTGATGAAGTYGCTCATCTTTATTGTAAAGATAATGGGCGTCCACCWGTTGACCCTGTTCGTCTCTTCAAAATCATCTTGCTTGGTTATATCTTTGGTATAAAAAGTGAGCGTCAGCTCGTTAAAGAAA
>NZ_NPKW01001299.1:0-388 GCF_002265885.1 Vibrio sp. 03_296 | reverse complement strand
CAACACCAGCACCAACAGTACGGCCACCTTCACGGATCGCGAAACGTAGACCTTCGTCCATCGCGATTGGAGAGATTAGCTCAACAACCATTGGATGTTGTCACCAGGCATTACCATTTCTACGCCTTCTGGTAGAGAGATATCACCAGTTACGTCAGTTGTACGGAAGTAGAACTGTGGACGGTAGCCTTTGAAGAATGGAGTGTGACGACCACCTTCATCTTTAGAAAGTACGTATACTTCTGATTCGAACTTAGTGTGTGGAGTGATTGAACCTGGCTTAGCAAGTACTTGGCCACGTTCTACTTCATCACGCTTAGTACCACGTAGTAGCGCACCAACGTTCTCACCCGCACGACCTTCGTCTAGAAGCTTACGGAACATCTCA
>NZ_NPKW01001298.1:0-651 GCF_002265885.1 Vibrio sp. 03_296 | reverse complement strand
CTGATGCCTCTTTGCATCATATTGCCCTCCCGCAACGATAACGTGCAAGTGAGGATGTAGCTCTCGCTTTCGGCTGTGTGTATGAAGGACGATAGTAAATCCCAGCTCACCTTGGGTTTGCCTTTGAGCAAAGTCTTTTAACGTAGATGAAGCCACGCGGAACATGGTTTGATAAAGTGCTCGGGAGCAGAGCGAGCTAAGCTTCTCAGTTCATAAGGTAATGTGAAGGTTACCATGTAGTAATGAACTGGAAGCAGCTTACTTTTCTGCCTTTCAAGCCAGTCTGATGTTGTACGATACTGACATTGCGGGCAGTGACGATTTCCACACGAGAGAGTGAGACGGTCATCATGGTGGCAGTGGGAGCAATACCACTGCGAGAGTCCTTGTTTCTCTGTTTTACAGCGTAACATGGCGGAGATGGCTCGCTTGATATCGCTGTTAAAGTGATGACCATAGTCTAGTTCAAGCTCGTGACGATGTTGGCGCAATAGGTCGATAAAAGTGCTCATACGGTCAGCTCCCAGTCGAGGTGCAGGCGGTCAGCCAGTTGATTGAGAGCTTGATTCGCATCATGTAACTTGAGTTGTGTGAGTTGAGTATAACGAGCCGTTGTATTTAAACTCGCATGACCAAGAAGGATTTGCAGTG
>NZ_NPKW01001297.1:0-393 GCF_002265885.1 Vibrio sp. 03_296 | reverse complement strand
GACTTTCTCTGTTAATGACATCCGTAAGAACCAACGGTAAGCGACATTCACTTCAATTTCTTTAACGAGCTGACGCTCACTTTTTATACCAAAGCATATAACCAAGCAAGATGATTTTGAAGAGACGAACAGGGTCAACWGGTGGACGCCCATTATCTTTACAATAAAGATGAGCAACTTCATCACGAATGAATTCGAAGTCGATAGCATTATCGATTTTGCGCACTAAATGGTCTTTAGGAACTAACTGTTCCATCGTCACCATTTCCAGTTCGTATTGTTGCGGAGTCGGTTCTTGAAGCATATCGGAGTGTCCATATTTCGATACCCCTATTAGATCAAAGGTCTAGCTCGAAAGCTAGACCTTTGTCAGCAGTCTGACCTCGCTTTAAG
>NZ_NPKW01001296.1:0-534 GCF_002265885.1 Vibrio sp. 03_296 | reverse complement strand
CCAGCATCCGTGTCAACGGATGCTGGGGTTCAAAGATTTTGTCAGGCATAAAAAACGCCCAACTCATGAGTTGGGCGTTTCAGACTGCTGACAAAGGTCTAGCTTTCGAGCTAGACCTTTGATCTAATAGGGGTATCGAAATATGGAYACTCCGATATGCTTCAAGAACCCACCCCGCAACAATACGAACTGGAAATGGTGACGATGGAACAGTTAGTTCCTAAAGACCATTTAGTGCGCAAAATCGATAATGCTATCGACTTCGAATTCATTCGTGATGAAGTTGCTCATCTTTATTGTAAAGATAATGGGCGTCCACCWGTTGACCCTGTTCGTCTCTTCAAAATCATCTTGCTTGGTTATATCTTTGGTATAAAAAGTGAGCGTCAGCTCGTTAAAGAAATTGAAGTGAATGTCGCTTACCGTTGGTTCTTACGGATGTCATTAACAGAGAAAGTCATCCACGCTTCTACTCTAAGCCAAAACCGCATTCGTCGCTTTAATGGCACGGATGTRTTCGAACGTATTTTTATC
>NZ_NPKW01001295.1:0-326 GCF_002265885.1 Vibrio sp. 03_296 | reverse complement strand
CGTCGGTTGAGATGCTACCGTCTGAAACAGCGCAAACGCAGATACAGCATAGCGACATGGTTACAACGACAAGGTGTAACAGAGCGAAATGCGTGGAAGCTGGCGATGTCAGATAAAGGGTGGTGGCACTTAGCCCTCTCGCCCCAGGTGAATCACGCAATGCCAATCAAATGGTTCGAGGAGAGGGGACTGTACTCATTGAGAGATGGGTATGAGTCACTAAAGATATATTCGGAACCGCCGTATGCGACCCACGCTTGTACGGTGGTGTGAGAGGATGGAGGCCGTGAGGCCTCCTCCTACTCGATTCTGGCGTTCGCTCAGAG
>NZ_NPKW01001294.1:0-411 GCF_002265885.1 Vibrio sp. 03_296 | reverse complement strand
CGTCAAATGATAGTGCTATTAACACTACCACCTTCCTCACGACTGAAAGTGCTTTACAACCCGAAGGCCTTCTTCACACACGCGGCATGGCTGCATCAGGCTTGCGCCCATTGTGCAATATTCCCCACTGCTGCCTCCCGTAGGAGTCTGGACCGTGTCGTCAGTTCCAGTGTGGCTGATCATCCTCTCAGACCAGCTAGGGATCGTCGCCTTGGTGAGCCCTTACCTCACCAACTAGCTAATCCCACCTGGGCATATCCTGACGCGAGAGGCCCGAAGGTCCCCCTCTTTGAGCCGAAGCTATCATGCGGTATTAGCCATCGTTTCCAATGGTTATCCCCCACATCAGGGCAATTTCCCAGGCATTACTCACCCGTCCGCCGCTCGCCACCCGAGAAACAAGTTTCTCTG
>NZ_NPKW01001293.1:0-615 GCF_002265885.1 Vibrio sp. 03_296 | reverse complement strand
CAAACGCGGCATCTGGCGTGTGTGGATGAATGGATTCCCGTGTGCACGGGAATGACGATTGGTGGTGTGGCGGCTGTCTCAGAGTTTAGTTCTTTGCAGTTGATCTTCGTTCGGCTTTTTCTTTCCGTCTTTTATCTCGTCATCCTCGCGGACGCGGGGATCCACCGTACAGCGAGTGTTGTAGCTCGGTATCACCGCTTCATTGCCAGTGTTGTCGGTTTTGCTCTATGTAGTTGTTGGTTGTGGCAAGTGCGTTTCCAAACGCGACATCCGGCGCGTGTGGATAAATAGATTCCCGTGTGCACGAGAATGACAGTTGGTGGCGTGGCGGCGGTGTGCTGAGTTTTTACGGGATAGTGTCGCTGTTGATGTGTATTGTCTCATCACATCCTTTGTTATTACAACTTCTTACTTATAACTTCGGTTTGTCAGCCTCTTTCTGTCTCTCAGTTCGTCATCCTCGCGAACGCGGGGATCCATCGTACAGCGAGTCTTGTAGCTCGGTATTACCGCTTCATTGCCAGTGTTGTTGTCAGTTTGGCTCTATGTTGTTGTCTGGGGTGAGTGCATTTCCAAACGCGACATCTGGCGTGTGTGGATGAATGGATTCCCGTG
>NZ_NPKW01001292.1:0-357 GCF_002265885.1 Vibrio sp. 03_296 | reverse complement strand
GAGAGTAAAACCAGCTTGTGCACGCTTATCATAGCTTACGCTGTTCGGCAGAAATAAAAGGCCAGCTAAGCTGGCCTCAGACTGCTGACAAAGGTCTAGCTTTCGAGCTAGACCTTTGATCTAATAGGGGTATCGAAATATGGATACTCCGATATGCTTCAAGAACCCACCCCGCAACAATACGAACTGGAAATGGTGACGATGGAACAGTTAGTTCCTAAAGACCATTTAGTGCGCAAAATCGATAATGCTATCGACTTTGAATTCATTCGTGATGAAGTCGCTCATCTTTATTGTAAAGATAATGGGCGTCCACCTGTTGACCCTGTTCGTCTCTTCAAAATCATCTTGCTTGGT
>NZ_NPKW01001291.1:0-747 GCF_002265885.1 Vibrio sp. 03_296 | reverse complement strand
CTCCCGCAACGATAACGTGCAAGTGAGGATGTAGCTCTCGCTTTCGGCTGTGTGTATGAAGGACGATAGTAAATCCCAGCTCACCTTGGGTTTGCCTTTGAGCAAAGTCTTTTAACGTAGATGAAGCCACGCGGAACATGGTTTGATAAAGTGCTCGGGGAGCAGAGCGAGCTAAGCTTCTCAGTTCATAAGGTAATGTGAAGGTTACCATGTAGTAATGAACTGGAAGCAGCTTACTTTTCTGCCTTTCAAGCCAGTCTGATGTTGTACGATACTGACATTGCGGGCAGTGACGATTTCCACACGAGAGAGTGAGACGGTCATCATGGTGGCAGTGGGAGCAATACCACTGCGAGAGTCCTTGTTTCTCTGTTTTACAGCGTAACATGGCGGAGATGGCTCGCTTGATATCGCTGTTAAAGTGATGACCATAGTCTAGTTCAAGCTCGTGACGATGTTGGCGCAATAGGTCGATAAAAGTGCTCATACGGTCAGCTCCCAGTCGAGGTGCAGGCGGTCAGCCAGTTGATTGAGAGCTTGATTCGCATCATGTAACTTGAGTTGTGTGAGTTGAGTATAACGAGCCGTTGTATTTAAACTCGCATGACCAAGAAGGATTTGCAGTGAACGCAGGTCAAGCCCTTGCTCTAGGAGATGGGTTGCAAAGCAATGTCGGRGTGAGTGAGGGGTAATTCGCTTATGAATACCACATTCCTGTACAACCTGTTTAAGTGCTTTTTGTGCTCC
>NZ_NPKW01001290.1:0-432 GCF_002265885.1 Vibrio sp. 03_296 | reverse complement strand
AGGGCAACTACGTACCACTTTCGACTGTTCTGTCCTAGATACAGGGCGGTAAAGTTCGCTCGCAGATAAAAACAGTAACTGAATTTGTAGGCAGAGTTGATGGGCGTTGCCGCGAAGAAAACCATAGTCTCTAACTCGCTGAAGACCTTTTGGTAAAACATGTTGAAGTATCAACCATAGGAACTGTGTTATCGGAAGTGTTCGGGATCTTCGTTGTTTCGTTTTGCCATCTACATATTCGAAGGTGACTTCATTCTCTGTGACAGATTTGATGTCTTTGTCTGGCAAGACTCCACGGTAGAGATAGCGTGACAGATATTGCAGAGCAGGTAACCCATACCCAACACACCGACAGTCTACGACCCATTTTGAGGGAACATCTCGGGGTAAAACCGCAGGTATTGTCTGATTGATGGATTCTAGCATTCGGGC
>NZ_NPKW01000129.1:0-45119 GCF_002265885.1 Vibrio sp. 03_296 | reverse complement strand
GTCAAGCGGCCGTAGCACATGGTCGAATGGCCAATGAAATCAGTTTTAAATACGCTTGTCAGTTCATCGCTAGTCAACTGAAAGTAATGAGCAAAGCGGTATCTCCAGGTAATACACCGAAGCGTCTAAAAAGTCTGCGCGGAGACTTATCCATCCTTTTTATAGACAAACGCCCTAAGCCAAATCGGCCTAGGGCGGTAAAAATATCAAAGACCCGATATCCTGTTAATCGCAAGGCAGCTCCTCTTAAGTGAACTACATTGCGACCCAACCGGGCGTTATCACAACAGCAATGGCACGTTTTTCGCCTTTGGCCAAGCGCCTCTCTCTTCTCCAAGTGTGTTCAATTTCTTCTCGCCGGACTACGCGCCAAATGCCCAAATGAAGGAAAAAGGCCTAGTAGCGCCGGAATTTCAGATTCTAAGCTGGAACAACTTCATTAATATCAGTAACCAGATGTGGTCTGCTACTGGAAACAGTCAATACGATTCAGAAGAGAACCCAAAGAAAATTGTCGTTAATCTCGCCCCGTTAGAAGCGCTCGCGAATGATCATCCCGCGCTGATTGCCGAGCTGAGCCGACGCTTTCTCTCCGAGCAAATCAGCCCAGAACTTGCGGTCATCATTGAGCAGAACTTAAATCAGCTCAAAGATCACCAGCAAAACACCAAAGTGCGTAATGCGCTGCATATCATTTTGAACAGTCAGGAATTTCACACCGAGGTAAGCAACGCATGGTGACTCGTCGACAATTTATCTCTGCTCTCGCCGCCACACCTTTGGTATCAATGCTAGGCAGTAAGCCCAGCTTCGCTCTACCCACCAATGATTATAAAGCACTTGTGTGCGTGTTTTTGTTCGGTGGCAATGACGGGTTCAATATGTTGGTTCCGACCAGTGATGCCCATTACGATGAATATGCACGTGCTCGGCCTGACATTGCGTTAGCCAAAGAATCGCTGTTGCCGCTGACGTTGGCCACTGGTTCAACGCTCTCTTTCGGCCTTCACCCTGCCATGAATGAACTGCAAGCATTAGTTAACCGCGGTAAAGCCATCCCCATTGTCAACAGTGGGGTGCTCGTAGAACCCACAACCAAAGCAGAGCTTCTCAATGGCACTCGCGCTCTACCACCCTTTCTTTTTTCACACAACTCGCAACAAGCTGAATGGCAACGGGGTTGGGCGGGCAGTTCCTCCACGTTAGGTTGGGCAGGCAGAATGATGGATGTGCTTTCCAATGGGCAGTTAGAAGTGAGCCCAACGTTCAGCATCAACGGCTATGTGCAGTGGCTGAATGGTGAGAAGCAGCGCGCGAACCTGATCAACCCAGATGGCATGCCCACTCTATGGGCAAACAACAATACGTTGAGGAAACAAAGCTTTGAGCAAGTTTTGGCGCTGCAACCCGACAGCCTATTTGCACAAGCTTTTGATCAGGTGAAGAGCGATTCTATTACTATTCGAGATCAGCTTTCAGCCGCGCTAACGTCCTCTCCTGAGGAGCCACACTTCCCAGATAACCGACTGAGCCAACAGCTTCATACCGTTGCAAGATTGATCAAATCCAGTGAACAACTTGGGCATCAAAGACAGGTGTATTTCGTTGGAATGGGTGGATACGACACCCATGCCAACCAATTGGTCGCCCATCAAACCTTACTGGCTGAGCTAAGCCAATCCCTCGACGCCTTTAACACTTCGCTGGAAAATGCCGGGATTGCCCATCAAGTCACTACCATGACAATGTCAGATTTCGGTCGAAGGCTTGCCAGCAATGGATCGGGAACGGATCACGGTTGGGCAAGCAACCACTGGGTCATGGGTGGCGCTCTGCAATCTGGACGGATTTATGGCCAATGGCCTTCCCTCGTCCTTGATGGGGAAAACGATTTTAATCGTGGCCGAATGATTCCAACCACCTCTGTCGAACAAATCGGTGCAACCGTGGCAAAGTGGATGGGTATTCAAACTGAGCAGCAATTGCTCGACATATTCCCCAACCTTAAGCATTTTGCGCAAAAAGATTTAGGATTCCTTGCTGGATGATCAACTGCTTTCATTGACTTTTTGCACTTGGACAACTCTTCCCTTACCTGCAGATTTTGCTTGGTACATCGCGATATCCGCTTCGTGAATGAGGCTATCCACATTGGTTGACGTCGTCTCGACGTCAACCGTCACTAACCCAATACTTGCGCCAATGACGAGGGCTTTGCGCTCAACAATCACTGGTATCGCAATCGTCTCAAGCAATGCTTGAGCGATTTTGGTCGCGTCTTGCATCGATTGATTCTTCAACAAAACGATAAACTCATCTCCGGCATAGCGAGCCGCCATATCCTCCTGACCCACGGTATCCAGTAACCGCTGAGCGACCGCTTTCAATAGAAGATCGCCCGTTTGGTGACCGTACTCATCATTGACGGCTTTGAAGCCATCAAGATCAATAAATAACAGCGAAAACGGCTGCTTACGCTCCAAGAATTTTGCTATCGCTTGTCTCACGGCAGTACGATTCGGCAAATCCGTGACAGAATCATGTGACGCGAGATGACGCGCAAAACGTTCTGCCGATTTCAGCTCTTTGGTTCTTTCTAAGACTCTAAATTCGAGCTCTTTTCGCCCGCGATTCACTTCATTGGCCATGAGATTGAAACTTTCCACCAATGCTTGAGTCTCTTTAATACCAGTAAAACCTTCGATGGTTTCCAAATGAGAGATGTGGCTTTCTGTCTCCGTCATTCCTTGAATTTGCTTGGTAAGTTTTCTTATTGGTCGCATTAACAGACCCGAGAGCTGCCAACTTAAGATAAAGCAAATAACAAAACAGGCGATGGCCACCACCAACGTGACTTTTTTAAAATCGTTGATTGCCGCATCTAATTCACTCACGGGTTGAGGGATCATAATGCCCCAGCCTAACGTCGGCGTCACAGTAAACCCAGCAATCATGTCTGCCTTCATTGCTGGTGAATAAAAGCGCTCCACGCCTGTTTCACCTCTTAACATCCGTTTTACCACACTGATTTTGGCAATATTTTTCGCCTGAGCTTGCCACTCTTTGTTTGGATGAGCCAAGACGCTTCCGGTGTTATCGACAATAGCGGCATGCCCTTTCTCGCCAAAACTCACCGCCTCTTGAAGCTGAACAACATACTCATTCGCCATCGCCGCCACCCAAACTCGTCCGTATTTATCTTCACGGTAGAGATAAATGGTTGGTTGGGGAAGAGACTGCGAAATAACCGGGGTAACTCGCGTGATTTGATCGGCGTTGACATCCAATGTTTTGGGAAAATAGACGGGCTCACCAAACAACACCCTACGTTGCATGGCGTTTTTTGAATAACGTGCCAAAGCATGTAAATTGAGCTGCTGGAGAAGGTTGATTTGTTGGGCAGAGAGTTCATTGCTATCAAACTCATCGCTGATCGATTCAAACACAGAGAGCACATCGACACTGTAGCGTTCTAAAGCGGCGCTCAGGTTTTTGGCGAGCAGCAAGTGCTTTTCGTGCACGGCTCGATACTCTTTCTCAAGCGCATGCTGAACCGCCCAGTACGAAAACAGCACAATAGGCACGACAGACACTAACAGCATCACTGATAACAAAATTGCACGCAGAGAAGGTCGCAATACAGGCATAAGCGTTCCAAACATTCGCAACAAGTTCTTAAGCACCTTAGCTGTGCTTAACGTTAACCTGCGCCAACTGTCATTTATAGAAATTATAATGATTTATAAGATACGGCGTTTAGAGGTGGTATAAAAGCCATCATCTGTAGTTCGTGTCCGCCATTCATAATTTTTATGAATAAATTTGCAATAATCTCACTTATTAGAATAGCGCTAACGGCGCTCGATACAAACTTCATGAACGCGATAATCCCGTCTTGTCCCTTCATCGCCATTCAGCAACGAACTAAATCACGCAAGGTTATCAACGCTCGGTTGAACGATTGCTTTGCTATAAGAAAAACTCAAAATTAAAAAACGAACAAAAAATAATCAAAACACCATTGACGAGATGTTGGCCCACTTCTAAATTTGATCAGTACCTGAGCAACCCACCCTCGACAAGGTCGCTGGCTTGCAACCAAACGAGGAAGTTGCTATCGACTGAGGTGTAGACCGATGTCGTTTAGGTTTCATTTCACGTCTCTGAGAACCGTTAGATACGTGATACAAGATGGCGTGCCTATCTGCTCTGAGACAATGTGTTTAATGCCAAGCGATTGACTTCAAATGGCCTCCAGAGAACTCGTACCACTAACGTACGAGTAAGAGCAGTTTACGCCTTAAACACTGCTGCTATGTATTCACGGAGGTTAGAAATATGAAACGAGCCAGCAAATCCTATCGTCTACAGCTCATAAGAGAAGTGGTGACACGACGCGAGCTGCAAACCAGTAACGACCCTATGGCAAATTACATCTATCAACTGATGACAGACAAAACGCATTCAACGCATGACGTTGAACAAAATCATAAATTTGTCGGTAGCCATTTTGATGAACATGCTGGGGGGTGGGTAAACGATAAGTGGGGGCTAAAATAGTCATCAACTCATGCATTTGACTCTCCTTAGTCAACGCATCTCAAATGTGTACTAGGGCTAGGGAGAGTTAAAATAAATCTTGCTGTGGGCTTTGTACTTCTTCTTTTATGCTTGATGGAGCTTTACCTTGTGCAAGTTTACGACGATAACGCTGACGACACAGTTTAATCACATGCAGCTGTTCACTTGGTGTCATGTTCAGCCAGTTAAAACGCTCTTCACGTTTACGCATGCATCCGTTGCAATAGCCTTTGTCATCGACACTGCAAACCCCCACACAAGGGCTGGGTACAGTGAAAAACTCCAATTGTTCCATACCGCCTCCTGCTGCTCATCGCTTTCACTGTTCACTCTAATCGTATCTCCATGAGCTAAGAAAGCATTCTCTAATAAAAACATGACCATGGTTGCTTTAAACGGCAAATTTTCATACGAAACTATGACCGTATTCTGACAAATACAGCGTTCGATTAACTATACTTCCCTCATTCCCCAAATCTGGAGTTAATATAATGAAGCTTAGTTCAAAAACCCTACTTGCCGCTATTTCAATGCCTCTACTAATGACTGCTTGCGTAAGTAACGGTGACAACATGAAACAATTAACAGCTCAAGATTTACAGCACCATAATTGGGAACTCGTCAGCATTGATGGCAACGCCATTACAATCAACGAGCATCAACAAGCCCCTCGCCTTGAAGTGGGTGAAAACATGATGGCTAATGGTAACGCGGGTTGTAATAACTTCTTTGGTCAAGCCGAGCTGAAAGATAACCAGTTCCGCATTGAAAAAATGGGCATGACAATGAAGATGTGTATCGATGACGCGATGAGCACTGAGCAAGCCGTTTCTCAAACTTTGTCTGACTGGAGTGATATCACCCTAACAAAAGACAGTCTAGTGTTGAAAAACAGCAACCACACGCTCACATTCACACTGAAAGATTGGAAAAACTAATCCAGTTTGATTGATTTTTTAGGGCCGCTTCTCGCGGTCCTTTTTATTCTCTCGCCACTCCATACATCGCTTTACCCCTGCATTCTCTCATCTTGCTTCATGTGGCTTTCACTTTCTTTCTCTGCACCTGTTCATAGAAGCATCAAAAACTGAACAACTTGCGCACAAAACTCGTAAACATTTCAATAAATTCAATTTTTTCATTCATAATGAAAGAAAACCGAGACAAGCACGGTCTCTGGTTGCAACACATAAAGCTCAACATGAAAGGAATGCTATGAAACGGCTGACAACACTACTGACTGGCGCGCTACTCTCTGCCAGCGTTTTCGCTACCACACCCTCTTGGCAACAAATCGAAGAAAAAGCACAAGGACAAACGGTCTTTTTCCATGCATGGGGCGGTAGCCAAGAGATCAACGACTATCTTCGCTGGGCGGGAGGCGAGCTGAAAACTCGCTATGGTGTCACGCTTAAGCACGTCAAAGTCACCGATATTGCCGAAACCACGACTCGACTCATCGCAGAAAAAGCCGCAGGAAAAAACCAAGGCGGGAGCGTTGATATGGTTTGGATTAACGGTGAAAACTTTAAGTCGATGAAAAACAATGATCTGCTTTACGGACCTTTTGTTGAGCAGCTTCCAAGTTGGCAATACGTCAATAAGACGCTGCCAGTAGACAGTGACTTTTCAGAACCCACACTTGGGCTCGAGGCGCCATGGGGCGTGGGTCAATTAGTATTTATTCATGATGAAAAAACACTTAACAATCCGCCCGCTTCGTTTTCAGAAATGCTGAGCTATGCAAAAGCGTACCCTAACCGCATCAGCTACCCGCGCCCTCCTCAATTTCACGGCACCAGTTTTTTGAAAGCAGTGCTCATTGAGCTAACCGATAACGACCCAGCATTAGCAAAACCGGTCAACGAGCAAGAGTTTCAACTCATCACTAAGCCACTTTGGCAATATTTGGATGAATTTCATCGTGTTGCTTGGCGTCAGGGAAAACAATTCCCAACGGACAGCGCAGAGTCTTTCCAACTATTGGATGACGGCCAGTTGGATTTAGCCATCACCTTTAACCCAAATGCAGTTTACTCAGCCCAAGCGAATGGCACGCTAGCAGAATCAACCAAGACATTTGCCATGAGCAAAGGCGCGCTATCAAACATTCATTTTCTCGCCATTCCTTGGAATGCAAACGCAGCGGAAGGGGCACTGGTCACCATCAACTTCTTGCTCAGTCCAGAAGCGCAGTCACGCAAAGGTGACCTGTCAATTTGGGGCGATCCATCTGTATTGGAGAATCAGTATCTCACCGGCAGCGCTAAAAACACGCGCCTATTTAAATCGGTGGCTGAGCCACATCCAAGCTGGCAAACCGCGCTTGAAGCCGAATGGCAAAAGCGTTACGGCAATTAATTCGACTACAACCAAGAGCCAATACAAACGAGAGCACGATGTTTAGAGCCGCTTATTTGATACTGATTTTAGTGTGCATTGCTCCGGTTATTCCGGGCTTATTCGGCGTGTTGCTCTCGTCTTTTGGTTATATTCCTCCCGTTGGCTTGAACCAACTGTCTTCGGTCGGATTTGAGGCAGTATTCAATTGGACTGGCGTGGAAAAGTCCATCGCGTTGACGGTGTTTAGCGCCCTTTTCAGTACCTACTTGGCTTGCTTGTTTACTTTCGCAATCTTGCAAGCCTTGTGGCAAAACCGCCATTGGAAAAAAGTGGAGTCGCTACTCTCCCCACTGCTTGCGATGCCTCATGTGGCGTTTGCTATCGGTTTCGCCTTTCTCTTCTCTCCCACTGGATTGGTTGCGAGAGTCGCGGTGCAAACGTTGGATGTTGGTCTATCCACTGACGATAGTGCTTGGTTTGTCAACGATCCGTATGCGTTGGGGTTGACCATCGCCCTCGCACTGAAAGAAATTCCGTTTTTGTTGCTCATGAGCGTGCCAGTGTTGCTGCAGTTAAACGTTGCTCAGCTCAGCCAAGTCTCCGCCTCTATGGGCTATTCACCGGCACAGTTTTGGTGGAAGACCGTCCTACCTCAGTGGTTAAGCAAAATGCGTTTTCCACTGTTTGCTGTGATGGCGTATGGCGTTGCGGTGGTTGATCTCAGTTTGATCCTCGGCCCAACCAATCCTGCCACGTTTGCCGTATTGGTTTGGCAGTGGTTTAGTGATCCTGAGTTGGAGCTATTACCAAGAGCTGCCGCAGGTGCGATGGTTCTGTTTGTTATCGCCAGTTTGCTTATGGCGGCTATCATGCTGTTTGAAAAGAGTGTCACGGGTTACTTTGGTCGCTGGCAGTATTCCGGCCGATTTGGTTTTTCGCTGCCAGGAAAAACACTCTTTGCTTTTTCAGCATTACTGGCACTGACTATGTTTCCTTTGATGTTGCTCTGGAGCTTTGCCCACCGCTGGCGATTCCCCGATCTTCTACCCAGCCGTTATAGCCTACGCTTTTGGCAGGCCGAATGGCAAAACGTACTGCCAACCGTGGAACAGAGTTTGCTTTTTGCCCTCGCAACAGCCAGTGTTGCTGTACTTTTGGCTTTGGTGGCACATGAATACCGCGATAAGCATCGAATTCATCTTCCTGGCTATGTCATTGCCTTGCCGATGTTGATCCCGCAACTTTCTATCTTGTTTGGATTGCAAATTGCGACGCTTTATCTCTCGTCAGATGCCTATTCGCTTTGGGTGTTGTGGTCACACGTGTTTTTTGCGTTTCCGCTTGTTTATTTGGCTTTGGATGGCCCTTGGCGCAGCTACAACCAGAACTACACGCGCGCCGCGCTCAGTCTTGGTAAAGCACCGATTTGGGTCTTTATTCGCATCAAGATGCCCATCCTAATGCCGGCTATTTTGTATGCTTGGGCAGTTGGGGCAAGCGTTAGCCTTGCACAATATTTGCCAACGCTTATCCTCGGTGCAGGCCGCATCACCACCATTACCACCGAAGCGGTGGCGCTCTCGAGCGGCTCAGATCGTCGCGTGACGGCCATTTACGCTTTGTGGCAAGCCATACTGCCATTTGTTTTCTTTTCTATTGCCCTCTTTATTGGACATTTACAAACGCGCCGTCGTCACGCTCGCGTTAAGGACACTAAAACTCATGACGTTTTGTCTCGAAAACCTCGCCATCCATAAACGCTCGGGCGAGACGCTGTTTTCCGACATCAATTTGACGATTGACGCCGGTGAGATTGTTAGCTTAATGGGCCCAAGTGGTTGCGGAAAATCCACACTACTGAGCCTTATCGCCGGTCATTTGAGTGACGAATTTAAGTACTCAGGTACACTTTCGCTTAACCAACGCGATCTCGCACCTTTGGCTCCCCACCAGCGTCAGGTGGGTATTTTGTTTCAAGATGATATGCTCTTTCCTCATTTGAATATTTGGCAAAATTTGGCGTTTGCGTTGCCCAACGACATCAAAGGGGCAGAGCGAAAAACGCAGGCTATCAATGCCCTCGACAAAATCGCTTTGTCTGAGTTAGCCGACTCTTATCCGGAGCAAATTTCTGGGGGGCAACGAGCGCGGATCAGCTTGATACGAATGTTATTAGCCAAACCACAAATGGCGCTGCTCGACGAGCCATTTAGCAAATTGGATAAGGAACTGAGAGTGCAATTTCGCGACTGGGTCATCAGCCAATTGCAACAGGCCAATATTCCAGCGCTGATGGTAACCCACGATATTGATGACGTGCCACCGGGAAGCCGAGTGCTGCATTGGCCTTGGGAGCAGTGCAATGTTAGATAGATTTAGTATTAAAGTGATACGTTGGCCGCTGACGCAAAGTGCCCAAGTGCTCAACCATTATGGCGTCACCGCCAATCAGATCACGATACTCGGTTTTGCCTTGGGCTGTTTTGCCCTTCCCGCCCTGATGGCAGAGCAATACCTACTAGCATTGGCGTTTATTGTTCTGAACCGAGTCTGCGATGGGCTTGATGGGGCGTTAGCACGCACCCAAGGGATCACCGACGCTGGTGGTTTTCTCGACATCAGCTTGGACTTTCTCTTCTACTCACTCGTTCCTTTTGGTTTTGTCTTGGCCAACCCAGAACAAAACGCCATTGCTGGCGCCTTTTTGATTTTCTCTTTCATTGGAACAGGCAGCAGTTTTCTCGCTTTCGCGGTGATGGCGGGTAAAGGGGGTATTGATAACCCGGTTTATCAAAACAAATCTCTTTATTACATGAGTGGTCTGACCGAAGGCACAGAAACCATCGCCTGTTTTGTGTCGTTTTGCCTCTTCCCGCACTCTTTCGCGACACTTGCTTACCTCTTTGGCGCGGCATGTTGGTTCACAACAGGGACACGTATCTACTCTGGCTTCCATACCCTCAATCAAGTCGATGAAGAGGAATAAGACAAATTGATCGACGTCAATAGAACATCAACTTTTGCTTGAATGCGATGTTCAAATGACATCACCTTGGTAGCATAACCGCTCAAAATCCAAGAAGAGGCGGTTATGTCCCAAACGATTGACCAAGCGGTGTTGAAAATCGCACTGAATTTAAGTTCCACTCTATCAAGCGAACAACAATACCAACACTTGATTGATGGCATCGCTTCGGTATTTCCTTGTGATGCTGCTGCGTTATTTGTGTTTGACCAAGACGGTTTTCTTACGCCCGTCGCGGTTAAAGGCTTATCCCCTGCGGTATTAGGCCGGCGTTATTTTCCCGCTACCCATCCCCGTTTAGAACGTATTTTACAAAGTCGCCACACGGTGCGCTTTGATGCCGATTGCGCCCTACCCGATCCCTTTGATGGTTCGCTGCTCACCGAAGATCAATGCATCGATGTGCACGATTGCCTTGGCAGCAGCCTTTATGTCGACGGCCAATTGGTTGGTGTACTAACGATGGATGCTCTGACCGTCGGCGCCTTTGATTATCTCGACCCCGTGATGGTGGAAACCTTTACCGCCTTAACCGCGGCCACCTTGCGCAATATTGCCCAGTTCAAGGCCTTGAAAGCGCAGAATAAAAAGCAAAAAAGCGTCACGCAAACACTGATCCAACAAGCGCGATCTCAGCAAGGGGAAATGGTGGGATTTAGCCCGCAAATCAATCAGCTGCGCAAACAAATTACCACCGTTGCTCCTTCAGATTACGCGGTATTGATCATGGGAGAAACGGGCACGGGCAAAGAGCTGGTGGCGCATAACGTTCATGCACAATCGCATCGCAGTGACAAACCGATGATCTACGTGAACTGTGCAGCGCTCCCGGAAGGGTTGGCGGAGAGTGAGCTGTTTGGGCATGTAAAGGGAGCCTTTACCGGCGCCAATCAACATCGTGCGGGAAAATTTGAGCTGGCTGATGGAGGCACTATTTTTCTCGATGAAGTGGGCGAGCTGCCTTTGGTGCTGCAAGCTAAATTGCTGCGCGTGATTCAGCAAGGGGAACTGCAGCGAGTTGGGAGTGATAAACACCTGTTGGTGAACGTACGCATCATTGCCGCCACCAACCGAAATTTGGAGAAAGAAGTCGAAACGGGCCATTTTCGCGCCGACCTTTTCCATCGTCTGAATGTTTTCCCAATCAAGGTTCCTGCCTTGCGTGAGCGAGAGGGCGATATTCCGGTATTAGCAGGCTATCTGCTTGAAAAAGTTCGCCATCAATTCAATGAGCCTAACTTGCATGTCCACCCAAAACTTTTAAACCAATTAGAGCATCTACCTTGGTATGGTAACGTTCGTGAACTAGAACACACCCTCACTCGCGCCGCCTTGCACGCCATTCAACAAGGGCAAACCACCATCAAAAGCGACCATATCGGGACACTGGCAAATCAATCCGATGTCAAAAATACATCCACCTTCTTTCCTGAACACGCTCAAGGGATGAGAGAGTTGGTCGAATCCTATCAAAAACAATTGATTGAACACGCTTTGTCCCAATCGGATGGAATTTGGGCGAAAGCCGCTGAGTTTCTACAGATGGACAGAGGCAATTTGTACCGGATGGGGAAAAAACTAGGGGTTAAAGTGTAAGCAATTGGGTATTTATTGATGTAAAAAAGACACGAACAGCGTGTCTTTTTTACATCTCCAGTATAGGCACCTTAAAAATAAATCCTTTAATTTCATACAGATACAAGTTGGCACGCAATCTGCTCTTAGGTGAACGTTTTTAATCTAATAACAACAACCTAAACCCATTTCGTTTAGGGATAACGACACCGGAGACGCCACTATGTTCTGTATTCAATGTGAACAGACGATTCAAACCCCAGCCGTAAAAGGCTGCTCTTTTGCTCAAGGTATGTGCGGAAAAACCGCAGAAGTGTCCGATTTACAAGACGTCCTTGTCTACTCATTGCAAGGGGTTTCCTACTGGGCGACTCAAGCACATCGATACGGCATCATTAACGATGAAATCAATCAATGGGCGCCAAAAGCGTTTTTCTCCACACTGACCAACGTTAACTTCGATCCTGAACGTATTCTGCAATTAACTTCTCAGGCTGCGCAGTTTAAAGCACAGCTAAAAGACCAAGTACTCACTGCCTCTTCATTGGCAAACTCACCACTGTCAGAAGTTCCTGCGGTTGCTGAGTTTGAACTACCAGAAAACGCACAAGCCATTCTCGCCTTCGCCCCACAAGTTGCGGTCAATCGCGGCAAAGAAAGTGTTCATGAAGACGTCATTGGCTTGCGCTTGCTCTGCCTGTATGGTTTAAAAGGGGCTGCCGCCTATATGGAACACGCACGCGTGTTGGAACAAACCAACAACGACATTTATGCGGAGTACCACGAAATCATGGCTTGGTTAGGCACCGATCCTGACGATCTTAACGAGCTGCTAGAGTGTTCAATGCGCATTGGCCTAATGAACTACAAAGTGATGGAAATGCTCGATCATGGCGAAACCGCGACGTTCGGCCACCCGGTTCCTACCGCGGTCAACGTCAAGCCAGTCAAAGGCAAATGCATCTTGGTTTCCGGCCATGACTTACACGATTTAGAAAAAATCTTGCAACAGACCGAAGGTAAAGGCATCAATGTCTACACTAACGGAGAGATGTTACCTGCGCACGGCTATCCAGAACTGAACAAATATCCGCATCTGGTGGGTAACTATGGCAGTGCTTGGCAAAACCAGCAAAAAGAATTTGCTAACTTCCCGGGTGCCATTGTGATGACCTCAAACTGCCTGCTGAACCCCAATGTGGGCCAATACGCAGACCGTTTGTTCACACGTAGCATCGTAGGCTGGCCGGGTGTCGCTCATATTGAAGGTGATGATTTCAGTGCCGTTATTGAATCTGCGTTGGCACAACCGGGCTTCCAGCACGATGAGATTGAGCACATGATCACCGTCGGCTTTGGCCGTAATGCACTGATGAATGCCGCCCCTGCGGTGATCGATCAAGTAAAGCAAGGCAACATCAAACATTTCTTCCTTGTGGGTGGATGTGACGGTGACAAGGCCGAGCGCAGCTACTACACCGACTTCACTGAAGCCGCACCAGAAGATACGCTGATCTTAACGCTTGCTTGCGGTAAATTCCGTTTCAACAAAAA
The DNA here is from genome assembly GCF_002265885.1 of Vibrio sp. 03_296. Taxonomy (NCBI): domain Bacteria; kingdom Pseudomonadati; phylum Pseudomonadota; class Gammaproteobacteria; order Vibrionales; family Vibrionaceae; genus Vibrio; species Vibrio sp. 03_296. The sequence continues at coordinate 32,041 of NZ_NPKW01000129.1, read as the reverse complement.
CACCTTTGGTGACATCAACGGCATCCCTCGCCTACTCGATGTTGGCCAATGTAACGACGCGTACTCCGCGATTCAATTGGCGTTGGCGCTGGCGCAAGAGTTTGACTGTGGCATCAACGAGCTGCCACTAACGCTTGTCCTATCGTGGTTTGAGCAAAAAGCGATTGTTATCCTACTCACCTTGTTCGCTCTGGGTGTGAAAGGCATTTACACCGGTCCAACTGCACCTGCGTTTTTGACTCCTAACCTGATTGCCATCATTCAAGAGAAGTTTGATATGCGCAGCATCGGTAATGTTCAGGACGATCTGAACACCATTCTTGCTGCTTAATCACTCGTGCCCTCCTTCGTGAGGGCACTTATCTTCCTTCTATCCCAACAAAGAGTGCTCTATGTTTTTTGAATGGCAAGGCAACGAACCCGCAACGTTGCAATGCGTAGACAAGTTTTTTGAAACCGATGACACGGTTTCCATCCGTCTCGCTGATCTCACTGAATCGCTGCTTTTTCAATTTAAGCCAGGCCAGTTCGTTAACCTTGGTGTAGAGATCGACGGCAAGATGGAATTTCGTGCCTACTCAATCAGTTCGCTGGCTGGTGAAGAATATCTTCAGTTCACCATCAAACGAGTTGACGGGGGTAAAGTATCAAACTTCATCATCGACTCTCTGCTTATCGGAGATACGGTTCAAGCCCTCGCCCCTGCGGGTGAGTTTAATTGTGTTGACCACCCACCACGTGAATTCGATGGACAAAGGAAAGCGCTCTTGATCAGCGCTGGATGTGGTGTCACTCCCGTTTTTGCCATGGCCAAACATTGGCTGAGCAATGAGATGAATGTCGATATTGAATTTCTTCACATTGCCCGCTCAGCCCAAGAAACGATCTATTTTGATCACCTATCAACCTACCAGTCGGCCTATGCTCATTTCCACTTAAAGCTGCTGCTCAAAGATGCCCAAGGTACAACGCACCCACAAGGGCGATTCGATGCGCAATGGCTACAAGATTTGGTGCCAGATTTTGCCACTCGTACCATCTATCTCTGTGGGCCAAATCAGTTTATGCAAGATACGCAAGACTATTTGCAAGTCTTGGGGTTTAACATGAATAACTTTTATCACGAAAGTTTTACCCCAGAGAAAGCCGACGCTATGGAAGCGAGCGATGAAGAGGTTTGTATTTCGGTGCCTGACTTCGCCCAAACCATCAACGCCCAGAAAGGTCAGTTGTTGGCGGATGTACTTGAAAATGCGGGTCTGCCGTTGATTGTCGCTTGTCGCAGTGGCATTTGTGGCTCATGTAAGTGCAAAGTGACGAATGGCCAAGTGCGCACCATCAGCCAAGAAACGCTCACCGACGAAGAAATTGCGCAAGGTTATGTTCTGGCTTGCTCATCGCACATCGAATCGGATCTGGATGTCAGCTTGCACTAAACAAGCGACGCTCCTGATAAACAAACGCCCTCACAATGTTGAGGGCGTTTTCACGTTCGCTGGCTACGCTGTTAATTGAAGCGCAGCACTTTCAGCGCGGCTTCGCTGTCGATATCCATAAACTCAGGGGGATTGTCCAAGCGCTCACGGAAAGTCAGCTGAGGCGCTTCTTCTTTCATGCTTTCAATCAAGAAATCGCTGCTCACTGCAGGGGAGTTAACGCACGCCAACACCTCACCTTGCTCTGTCAATAACTCTGGCAAACGGCGAAGAATCTTCTTGTAATCCTTGGTTAGCGCAAAACTGCCCTTTTGAAACGACGGCGGATCAATAATCACCAAATCATAAGGGCCCGCTTTTTTGATTTTCCCCCAAGATTTAAAGATGTCGTATCCCAAGAAGCTAACCTGATTGATGTTGTGCTCATTTAACTTGTGGTTGTCACGCCCTTTCGACAATGACGATTTGGCCATATCGACGTTCACCACTTTGTCTGCACCACCCGCGATCGCCGCAACAGAGAAACCACAGGTGTAGGCAAACAGGTTGAGTACATTCTTATGTTTGGCATTTTCGCGTACCCAATCGCGACCATAGCGCATATCCAAAAACAGGCCAAAGTTCTGATTTCGGCCAATATCTAATTGATATTTCAGGCCACTCTCGACAACCACAGGGCGCGCTTCCAATTCGCCAACCAACACTTCGGCTGGGTCACCATCGGCATATCGGTGCTGAATCACCACGCAACGACCAAGCTTTTCTTGCCACAATGGTGTGTTCGTTAGTGCTAACAAGCCTTCTCTGAGGCATTGTAAGAATGCCTCATCCACTTGTTTGAAGAGATTGACGATCAACTGGCCGTGCAGCCAATCACAGGTAATTTGCTCTAGCCCTTCAAAGCGTCGACCACGCCCATGAAAAAGACGGCGAATCTCATCAGGAGCCTGCTGTAACTGCGATTCGACATGCTGGAAAAATGTCGTTAGGTGTGATGCTTGCATCTGTGTCTCTACTAATTTGTTTATTTATTGATGGTTGGCCAGTTGAGTTGCCAAGGTGTCAACCATTGTTCAATGGCTTGGTTGAGCGCCTCGCTGTTCCATTTCTCACCCAGGTCGGCTTGATTTCTCGGGTCGCACACAAAGTGGTATTGCTCACCTTGGTATTGGAAACCAAGACAAAACGCGTGCAAGTAACCACGATCGGAATCACTGCCGGCATTGTAGATGGGATCGCCAACAATGCTCGATCCTACCGATTTTAACGCCACGCGGATCTGATGGGTTTTGCCCGTGTAGGGTTTACACAAAAAGGCGCGTTCTCCCGGTTCTCCGGCAAGGGAAAAGAATTGAGTGATGGCGGGATTTTGCTTACTGTTGACCAGCTTCCAACTGGCCCGTCGTGAGCGCTCCATATCGCCAATAATGGTACCTTGTTTTTTCTTTGGCTTCTTCGCACCAATGGCGAGATAGAACTTCTCTACCTCTCGTTGCGCAAAGCGTTGTGAAAGCGCGCTGGCCGCCGTGCTGTTTCTTCCCAGCAACAAAATACCAGAAGTCATTTTGTCGAGCCGATGAATAAGATATAGATGCTCATCACCACTGACGTTGGCCACTTCTTGTAACAGCATGGTATCGCCATCATCTTTGTGAACCGAAACATTAGGATGTTTGTTGATGATCAGAAAATCAGGGTGGGTAAAGAGAATATCAAACATGGCGTAACACAAGTTGAGCCATTTTCATGCGAATTTGGCTGGTTTCATGGACAAGGGCGAAGTATACCCGTAATCGTCATGAATACCAGCCAAACTCTAGTGCTTACGCAATGCGAAACTTACCAATCAACTGATCCAGTTGAGCTACTTTGCCACTCAAACCAGCCACGCTCTCAGAGCTGCGGTTTGCAAGAGCCAAAGATTGTTCAGAAATATCACTAATAGCGGTGATGTCTGACGCGATCTCTTTCGTTACCGCAGTCTGTTCTTCCGCTGCAGTAGCAATGGAATTGACCATGCTTTGCACATTCGCAGCCCCCGCCACAATTGCTTCTAGCGAAGAAACGGCACCTTGACTCTGCTCAACACCAATTTCCACCAAACGACAATTATCTTGGGTGTAAGTGACCGCTTCATGTGTGCCTGATTGTATCGCTTGAATAATGCCTGCGACTTCTTTAGTTGCTTTAGTGGTTCTTTCTGCCAGAGCTCGAACCTCATCCGCCACCACCGCAAAACCGCGACCAAACTCACCTGCACGAGCCGCTTCAATCGCCGCATTGAGAGCCAATAGGTTGGTTTGTGCGGCAATATCTTCAATCACTTTAATCACACTACCAATTTGCTCACTGTGCGTTCCAAGCTCGTTCATTTGCACCGACATATCACTCATTTGTTGAGAGACTTGCTGAATACTCGCCACCATTTCTACGATGACGTTGCGCCCTTCTTCCGCCGACGCTTCTGAGCGTTTCGCCTCTTCAAACGTTGAGCTGCCTTGCTGCGCCACTTCCGAGATGGTGAGGCTCAGCTCTTCGGCCGCTGTCGCGATCAAATTGGCTTTGTCAGCTTGCGCGGATGCACCCTGAACAATATCTCGGCTTACTTTATTGAGATCCCCCGTGACCACTTGCACCTCCCGAGTCACTGAGGAAATTGAACTGATAAGGTTAACCAAAGAGTGCTGCATCTTGTTAACGGAGGTGGCTAAATTCGCCAACTCATCACCAGATTGGTCTTCAATATCTTCTGCTGTCAGATCCCCACTGGCGACGCGCTGAGCGACTTCATCTAGCTTACTTAAACGGACGGTAATCGAATTCGAAAGCAGATAGGCAATGGTACACGTTAGGACGATACCTATCGCTGTGAGTATCATGATGGTACGCTCAATATTAGACAGAGAGTCCTCTAAGGCCCCCATGGCCCCATCTGCACCTGCAATTTCTTCCTCTGATGCCTCATCAAGCATGTTTTCAATTGGAATCAAGTGGGTTTGATACAACTTGCGTAAAGCCACAATCAGAGATTCATCAATGTCTCCCTGTCCATTTTTCGCCAAGATTTGAGCTTCAAACGCGTCAGTAAACTGCTTCATGGATGATTCAATTTTCTCAAGGCGGCGATCATCTTCTCCCCCTGGCGTTTCGAGTTTACGCACCTCGCGTAGTGCAGCGGCAAATTCACCTTTATTGTCTCGATAGTCTTGTGCTGCGCCTTCTACGCCTGTCACAACCCCCATAGCATCACGGTAGACGTCTCCCGCTTCATCCACCAAAATTAAGTAGTAAACCACTTCAGGTACATCGTCTTGACGCACTTCATTGGCCACCGCATGTGATTCAGTTACCTCTACCCATATTGTTGCCACCATCACCAGCATAATGGCCAATACACTGCCAAAACCGGCGTATAACTTTTTTCTTACTGACATCTTCACTCTAAACTTCCTTACGATGAATCTTTCTCACGTAAAGTATATCGACTACATTATCAAATAGTTGAGTGTTGTAGCTCGCAAAAAAAAACCTCCCAAAAGGGAGGTTTTTGATGTTTATTCAACGGTTTTACAGCTTCTTCGAAAGTAATCCAGCGAAGACGAAGATGGAAATACCTAGCACCATGATCTCGCCTTTACCGCTGTCAAAGCCAGACTTAATACCCATCACCGCAACAATCGCGATTGCTACTGGAATAATGTATTTGACTAGGTTGTACCAAACACCGAACAGTGGGAAAGAGACTTTGCCGTCGTTGGTGATCTCTTTTTCAAGATCTTCGCGGCTCAAACGCCAGCCGGCAAAGATACACACCAACATACCACCGACCGCAAGGAAGATTTTATCAGTGAGCAAGTCGAAGATATCAAATGCACCAGTATCAAACAGTTTTGGACCCACACCACCTAGCGACAGTGAAGCGAAGATACACAAACACGCCATCACTACACTTGATGAAATAACAGCCGTTGAACGCTTCATGCCTTTCTCATCGATGAGGTAAGAAACCACCACTTCAAGAAGAGAAACGGAAGAAGTCAGTGCTGCTACAGTCAAACCGATAAAGAATAGGAGCGCTAGGACGAGACCGATAACACCACCCATTTCAGAGAACAACTGAGGCACAACCACGAATACAAGACCAGGGCCAGCTGCTGGCTCCATACCAAAAGCAAACATCGCTGGGAACATAGCCACACCAGCTAGGATAGCGACACCGGTATCCATCGCGGTAACCATACCCGTGGTTTGTACAAGGTTTTCTTGCTTCTTCAAGTAAGAGCCGTAAGTCATCATACAACCCATACCTAAACTTAACGAGAAGAACGCTTGACCCAGAGCTGCGAGCACAACATTGCTGTCTACTTTTGAGAAGTCCGGCATAAACAGGAACTCAAGACCTGCCATCGCACCTGGCAACATCAGACCTTTCACCGATACGATGATGAGGATGATAAATAGCAGTGGCATTAGGACCTTGCCCGCTTTCTCGATACCGCCAGAAACACCACGCATAACAATTACGATGTTCAGTAGCAGGTAGATACCCATCCAAAGCAGAGGCTGAACCGGATCGGAAATAAACGCGCCAAAGCTCGAACCAATGGTGTCTGGTGTGCTTAATAGACCACCACCCACTTTGAAGATGTAGGCCAGTGCCCAGCCACCAACCACTGGGTAAAAACCCATGATCAATAGACCACTGAAGACACCCAATACGCCTGTGAACGTCCAACGACGATCCGTTGACTTAAATGCGCCAACCGCAGAAAGACCTGTCTTACGACCAATAGCAAACTCAGTGAGCATTACGCTAAAGCCGATAAAAATAACGAAAAATAGGTAGATCGCAACGAATGCACCGCCGCCGCTCTCACCTGCTGTGTAAGGGAACTTCCATATATTGCCTAAACCGACCGCAGAGCCTGCGGCTGCCATTACGAAGCCTAGTTTAGACCCCCACGTGTCACGTGGTGCTGCACTTGTATTACTCATATCCACGCTCTATCTCCAAAAAATATGTTGTGTTTGCATCCAGATGAGCGTCTAAATAGGTTATGTACAAAATTTTTTACACACGAACATTGTTCGCTTGACGTCATCCTGCTAGCAAGTAAAACAGTTTAAGAATAAAATTGGAAGCCCGAACAGTCTATTTTCCCACCTTATCTTTCATTATCGCGATTAAGTGCTGATTTTTTCACCACAAACACCTCATCAACCTTAATTTTACAAAATATTTACAACTTTTCGCTATATGAACTCGGTTCTCTATTGAGGCTGCTATTTCTAATTTCTCTATTTCAGCTTACTATCTGAATCGTTTACTAGTTTCTACGAGATAGCGATGGACAAGTTCTACCATTTTCTCACCCTCGCAGGGATCGGACTTTATTGGGTTCTGATTGCTGGTGTGACGTTCCGTGTCGTGTTAAAGCGTCGTGCCGTGAGCGTTTCGCTCGCATGGCTAATGATCATTTACATTCTCCCAGTGCTTGGCGTCGCCTGCTATTTTCTGTTTGGTGAGCTCAATCTCGGCCGAAAACGAGCTGAGCGTGCAAAAGAGATGTTCACTCCTTTCGCCACTTGGTTCTCTCAGTTAAATGACTGTCAAGCTCACACGCCTGAATCGATGGGACGCCATATCTATCGTATTGACGAGTTGTGCAACACCCGTCTTGGTTTGCCAGCGCTGAGTGGCAACACGCTTTCACTGCAACGTTCACCTGAAGAAATTCTTCACTCTATTATTCGTGATATTGAAAAGGCGCAAAGCTCGATTCGTATGGTGTTTTACATCTGGCATCCCGGTGGTTTAGCGGATTCTGTCGCTTCCGCGCTTATCCAAGCCGCCAAACGAGGAGTGGATGTCAAACTGTTGCTTGATTCCGCTGGCAGCCCACGATTTTTCCGCAGCCATTGGCATCAGATGATGGTCAATGCAGGCATTCAGGTAGTACAAGCTTTAGAAGTCAGTCCGTGGCGTATTTTCCTACGTCGCCTCGATTTAAGACAGCACCGAAAAATCATCGTTATCGACGATGAGATTGCCTACACAGGTTCAATGAATTTGGTCGACCCCGCCTACTTCAAACAAAGCAGCGGCGTTGGACAATGGGTGGATATCATGGTGCGTTTGACAGGCCCAACAGTGAACGTACTATCTGCAATCCACTGCTGGGACTGGGAAGTGGAAACTGGGGCGCGCCAACTCCCCCGGTTACCTGAATGCCCATTAGACTCGACGCAATACCAAAACCCAATTCAAGTAGTTCCATCGGGCCCCGGCATGCCGGAGAACTTGATTTCTCAAGTGTTGATTCTCGCCATCAACCAAGCAAATCACTCGGTTACCATCACCACTCCTTACTTCGTACCTAGCCTTAATTTGCTGGATACCTTAAAAATGACCGCCCAACGTGGCATCGACGTTCAGTTGATCATTCCTCATAAGAATGATTCTTTAATGGTTCAGTGGGCATCGCGGTCGTTCTATAGTGAATTGATGGAAGCTGGGGTCAAAATTTTTGAGTTTTATGGGGGCTTACTGCATACCAAATCCGTTGTGATCGACCAAGAGTTTTGTCTCGTCGGGACGGTCAACATCGACATGCGCAGTTTGTGGCTCAATTTTGAAGTCACACTGGCGGTAGATGATGAGCATTTCACCCAACAAATGCATCAATTACAACAACACTACAAATCTCAATCCCACGCAGTAAAACGAAGTGACTGGAATAAGCGCTCACTCTATTCTCGTTTTCTTGAACGACTCTATTACTTGTTCAATCCGCTGTTATAAGTTTCCCAAAAGTCGGCATCATGAAACATCCCCAATTCGGGGATGTTTTTGCTTTAGAAACCTTGCCAAGCCTATGCCCTCCGTGTTTTAAATAGAGAAATCTCAAATAGGACAAGGAATTGACATGTCGGAAGGCAAGCAAACCAAATTGGTCACCGCTGGACGCGATAAAAAATGGACAAATGGCGTGGTAAACCCGCCAATTCAACGTGCATCGACGGTGGTTTTTGACACTGTGGCAGACAAACACCACGCGACCGTCAATCGAGCCAACAAGACACTTTTTTACGGCCGTCGCGGCACTCATACCCACTTCGCCTTTCAAGAAGCGATGACTCAAATTGAGGGTGGTGCCGGCTGCGCACTTTACCCATGTGGCACCGCCGCCATTTCCAACGCCATTCTTTCCTTCGTCGAAACCGGCGATCATATTCTAATGGTCGATACCTGCTACGAACCAACTCGTGATTTCTGCGATAAGATCATGAAAAAAATGGGGGTGGAAACCACCTATTATGATCCAATGGTTGGAGAAGGCATTCGTGAGCTTATCAAACCCAATACCAAAGTGCTGTTTTTGGAATCTCCCGGCTCTATTACGATGGAAGTGCAAGATGTTCCTACCCTCGCACGTATTGCGCATGAGCACGGAATCATCGTCATGCTCGACAATACTTGGGGGGCTGGTGTTAACTTCTCGCCTTTCGAGCATGGTGTAGATATCTCGATTCAAGCAGCAACGAAGTACATCGTCGGCCATTCGGATGTGATGCTAGGAACCGCGGTCGCGAGCGAGCCCTACTGGGATCAGTTACGCGAGCAAAGTTATTTGATGGGACAATGCGTCTCACCGGATGACGCCTACCTTGGTCTGCGTGGTCTAAGAACAATTGATGTACGTTTACGTCAACACGAACAAGCCAGCCTAAAAGTCGCGCAATGGCTAGCAACCCGACCAGAAGTGGACCATGTTCGCCACCCAGCATTGGAGAGCTGCCCTGGTCACGAGTTTTTCAACCGTGATTTCACTGGCGGGAATGGCCTGTTTTCCTTTGTATTGAAGACTTCATACCCTCGTGCAACCACGGCGCTGCTCGATGGAATGAAACACTTCAGCATGGGCTATTCGTGGGGTGGGTTTGAAAGCTTGATTTTGGCCAATGAACCAAAGAGTTTCTCAAGCTTACGGACTGTCGCCAATCCGAACTTTGAAGGCACCTTAATCCGCCTGCACATTGGTTTAGAAAATGTCGAAGACCTGATTGCTGATCTCGAAGCGGGTTTTGAACGTTATAACGCATTGATTCTTGAAAGAGAAACCTCTCTTAGCTAGCGGCGATTTACCTCGTTAGGCGCTCCCCGCTATGCATATAAAACAGCCCCTCATCTCTGCGGGGCTGTTTTTTATCGGTGTGCTTTACAGGGGCAATCAATTAAATGATCCTCGACCATCCCGACCGCTTGCATGAAGGCATAGCAAATGGTTTCTCCAACAAATTTGAAGCCCCGCTTTTTAAGAAACTTACTGAGCGCTTTGGATTGCTCCGTGACCGCGGGCACTTCATCCATGGATTGCCATTGGTTGACAATCGGCTGATGGTCGACAAACGGCCACAAAGCGTTAGACAGTGAACCAAACTCTTCTTGAAGCGCTAATGCCGCGCGTGCGTTACTAAACACCGACGCAATTTTCCCACGATGTTTCACCACATCGTACTGAGCAATGATCGCCTCAACTCTTTGCTCTCCCTGTTGCGCGAGTCGTTTGAGGTCATAGCCTTCAAATGCCTCTCGATAACCTTGGCGCTTTTTCAGGATCGTAATCCAGCTCAAGCCTGCCTGTGCACCTTCTAGCGTAATGAACTCAAAGAGTATGGTGTCATCGTAAACAGGCTTACCCCATTCTGCGTCATGATATTCACGCTCTAAAGGGTGATTCATCGCCCACGCACATGTTTTTTGTTCTGACATCATCTAACTCCTTATAAAAACGCCCTCACAAAGTGAAGGCGTTTAGATTCCTAAGCCAATTAATTATTTCGGCACCGTCACCTTGTGGAAGAGACGATACAACACAGGCACGACAATCAGTGTCAGGATTGTCGCAAAACCCAAACCAAACATAATGGTGACTGCCATCGGCTTAAAGAAAATGTCGGGTAAGAGTGGCACCATGCCAAGAATCGTCGTGATCGCCGCCATACATACCGGACGAACACGGCTCAATGCCGCATCCACAACCGCAACATACGGGTCTTTGCCTGACTTCATCTCTATTTCGATTTGATCAAGCAGTACGATACCATTTTTCAGCAACATGCCAGACAAGCTCAAGAAGCCGAGTAACGCCATAAAACCAAATGGCGTATTGAGCGCTAACAAGCCAGTTGTTACCCCAATCACCGCCAAAGGTACTGTTAACCAAACGATCAATGGCTCTTTCACTGAGTTAAACAAGAACACAGTGATCAAGAACATAAACAGGTAACCCATCGGCATGGTGGTAAAGAGTGACGCTTGTGCATCACGAGAGGATTCATATTCCCCACCCCATTCCAGAGAGTAACCCGGTGGCAGTTGAATGGCTTCGATTTGAGGCATCAAACGTTTCTGTAACGTTGACGCGGTCTCTTCACCAAGAATGTCAGGGTCTGCCATCACTGTCAGCACGCGTTTGCGGTTCTTACGTACAATAATTGGGTCTTCCCAAAGCAATTCATAGCCTAACGTCACCTGTTGAAGAGGAATGAACTCGCTTAACGCCGGGCTCCAAATTTTCATCCCTTCGATATTACGAATGTCCACACGCTCTTCATCGGGTAAGCGCGCCACAATCGGCATTAACGTCGTGCCATCACGGTAAATACCAATCGCCATTCCCGAAAACGACATCGCGAGGAAATCGTCCACATCCGACTTTGTGATGCCGTAACGTCTCGCTTGGCTTTCGTTAAACTGCGGCTCAAGCACTTTGGTACGTTCACGCCAGTCGTGGCGAACATTGGTTGCCCCTGCATCGGCGTACATGATATCCATCACTTGAGCGGCAATTGAACGTAATACCGTTGGATCCGAACCGATGATGCGCGCTTCGATTTTCGCACCACCGCCTGGACCTAACTCAATTTGCTTTAACTTGTAGTTGATCTCAGGGAAATTCTCTTTGACATGCTGGCGGAACTTCGCCATCAAAGCATCAAGGGCTTCATAGCTGGTGACACGTGTGGTGATTTCCCCATAGGCAGCATAGCTTTTCTCCGGTGCGTAGGTCAGCATGAAACGCTGCAAACCCTTACCCGCAGTGGTCGTGATGTGCTCGACATCGTCTTGTTGTGACAACCAGCTTTCCAACGCTTTAAGCTTCGTGTTGGTGGCTCGAATGTCCGTCCCCTCTGGCAGCCAGATATCGGCTTGGAACATTGGCGTGGTCGACGATGGAAAGAATGCCTGTTTCACCAGTGTGAAACCGTACAAGCTGACGCCTAAACCCACCACCAGCACAATCATGGTCAACCAAGCTCGCTTCATACAGAACTCTAAGAAGTTCTTGTATACCACGAAGATCATGCCGTTATACGGGTCCACTTCTTCACCCGATTCTGACACATTCACTTTCTGGCCTTTAAAGAACATGTCCGCAAAGAAAGGCGTCAGTGAAATCGCAGTGAACCAACTCAGCATGAGAGAAATCAGCAACACGGTAAAGAGAGTGCCACAGTATTCTCCCGTCGCATCTTCAGACAGACCGATAGGCGCAAATGCGGTCACCGCAATGACCGTCGCCCCAAGGAGCGGCCACTTGGTTTGCGTGACAATGTCGGTCGCAGCTTGCATACGGGTTCGGCCTTTTTGTGTGCCGATCAATATCCCTTCAACTACCACTATGGCGTTATCCACCAGCATCCCCAGTGCGATAACCAACGCGCCGAGAGAGATACGTTGCAAGTCGATCTTGAAATACTGCATGAAGATGAAGGTACCCAGTACCGTGAGCAGCAAAATCAAACCGATCAACAGGCCAGAGCGTAAGCCCATAAAGAACAGCAGGACGATAATGACAATCGCGACTGCTTGCCCCAAACTCACCACGAATCCGCTGACCGACTTATCCACTTCCTTCGGTTGGCTATAAACCTCGGAGATATCAATGCCAACGGGTTGCTGGTATTTCAATTCTGCTAGGCGACGGTCGAAGGATTTACCCACTTCCACCACGTTAACGCCTTGTGCAAAAGAAACGCCGACGTTCAACGCCAATTTGCCATTAAAGTTGATGATGTTGTTCGGCACTTCCACGTAGCCACGTTTGATATCGGCCACATCTCTTAGATAGATCAATCCCTGAGCACCGCTCTCGGTGATAATGAGATCGCCCAACTGATCGACGTTTTGGAACTCACCCGTAGGATGGATGCGAATGTATTCATCGCCTATTCGTATCGCACCAGCGTCAGACACCACGTTTTGCGTTGACAGCAGGTTAAAGACTGTCGTTGGTGATAAGCCCAATGAACTCAATCGCTTCATCGAAATTTCGATAAACACTTGCTCTTGCTGTTGTCCAGTGACGGAAACTTTGCTGACGCCATCGACCAGTTCGAGCTCACGTCTTAAATAATCGACATAATCCAGCAGTTCTTTGTAACTGTAACCTTCACCGGTGACAGCGAGTAAGATGCCATAAACATCACCAAAGTCGTCTATCACTTGAGGAGCATTCACCCCTGGCGGCAGTTGACCTTTTAAATCATTGACCTTACGACGCAATTCATCCCAGATTTGTGGCAGATCATCCGGACCATAATTGTTTTTCATCGTCACGGTGATTTGAGATAACCCACGGCTGGAAATAGAGTTAACTTCATCCACATAAGTTAATTGCTGAATCGCTTTCTCAAGCGGATAAGTCACCTCTTCTTCAACCTGCTGAGGTGTGGCCCCCGGATAGGAGGTCACCACCATTGCGTCTTTGATGGTAAATGCAGGATCTTCTAAACGACCCAAGCCAAAAAACGCAGCCACCCCACCAATCAAAAAGATCAAAGAAATCATCCAACTAATCACACGATTTCGAATGAAATACGCTGCGATGCCCGTTACTTCATCATCGCTTTGAGGCGACACTACTGGTTTATCACTCATTATTCGCCTCCTGAGAAATCACATTCACTTTAATGCCGTCGCGCAGTCGTGCGATACCCGCCACCACCACTTGCTCTGAATGCGTTAACCCCTCAATAATTTGCGCACTCTCTTTCGAGGCTTTACCCACAACAACCTGACGCTTGCTAACACTGTTGTCTGCGTTTAACACCCAAACAAACTTTTCCTCTCGATTCAGATCATCCCCATCGGCATTAAAAATGGCCTCAATCGGTACACGAATACCAGAATTCAACTCCAGTCCAACACCTTCTCCTCGTGAAGTCACCTCAACGGCCATTCCATCTAAGATGTACTCGTTTTCCGGCATCGGCATGGTCAGCGTGACAGTAAAAGTGCCGGTTTTCGGATCGGGCTCTGTGGTGAACTCTTTGATTTTTGCTGAGTACTCATTCCCACTGCGAACGCGAACTAAGGCATCAACTTGCTCAAGCTTTTCTCTGGTGGGCTGATTAACATACAGCTGATCGGGAAGCTGAATTAAGATTTCGACTTCATCAACACTGTGAATGTTGACCACTTGCTGCCCAACTTGAACGTTTTCAAATTGGTCAACACTGACCCGTGAAATAATGCCGTCAACAGGGGCTTTTAACTGTGTAAAAGAGAGGCGCAGTTTTGCCAGCTCCAGTTCAGCCAGCGCAATTTGGCGTTGTGCGGCAATCTCATCAAACTGAGATTTTGCCAGTAGCCCTTTTTTCACCAGCGGCTCCGAACGCTTAAACTGGCTATCCACTACCGAGAACCTTGCTTGGGCGTTATCCACGTCTAAGCGGTAATCTGTGGGATCAAGTTCCGCGATCACATCGCCTTTTTTAATCCTATCCCCTTCTTTGACGTATAAATTTCTTACTTCCCCAGAAACTCGAAAACTGAGGTGAGAACGTTCTGCAGCATTTGCTACAGCGGGGAAATAGAGGCTGTCGATCATCTCTTCATCAGTCAACGAGACAATTTTGACATTTGGGTCAGCCAGAGCGGCTGGCTGATTTTGTTGCCCACATCCGGCTAACAGTAAAGCGGCGGACAACGCGGTTAAACCAATCCATTTGTTCACGTTATAGCCCTCGCTCTTTAACCCATTCACGAACTTTTATGCCTGACTCGATACCACTGACACCAGAAATAATGATTTGGTCACCATCATTGAGACCATTAACCACTTCGCGCTTGTCGTTAAGCTCTACTTCCGCGAGCTCTACAATGCTCTGATCATTTACGCGCCAAACATACTTTTTCTCATCTTGTTTAAAGATGGCAGAGGTTGGAATTTGTGTGGCAGATTGAGATTTGGCACTGACGTGAACACTGCCAGCCATGCCGGGGAGCACGCCAATATCGGCAGGACGCTCCATGATCATAGTGACTTTATAACTGCCAGTTTTGGTATCCGCTTCGGTATCAATTTCTTGAAAACGCAGTGGGAACTCGCTCCCTGGGAATGCATCAAAACGCATCACCGCATTCGGCTCAACCCCCTGAGAGAAGCGACCCAATAGATGATCTGGCAATTGGAAAATCACCTTCATCAATTGATTGGTTTGGATATTCATTACGCCTTGCTTGGCCGCAACGTATTCGTGATTTTCAGCTGGAATAAGAGAAATGGTGCCATCATAAGGTGCAATCAGCTTAGTGTAACGAAGGTTGGCCTCAGCTTGCTCTAACGTTGCACGCGCAGAGTTGTGGTTGGCTTGCGCTTGATCGAAGTCTTGCTCTGAAACCACTTTATCGGCGCGAAGCTTTTTGTAACGCTCATATTGCACATCCGCCAGTTTAAAATTCGCTCTCGCTTGTTTTGCCAGCAAAGCGTATTCATCTGGGTTCAAGGTGGCTAAAACCTGACCTTTTGCCACTCTTTGGCCTGCAGTTACGTCAATGGTCTGCAACTGTCCGGGGACACGAAATGTTAAAACGGCCTTATCACCCGCTTTAGAAACCGCAGGAAAAGTTCGTTCAAATTTGGCGTCACCCACCGACACTGTGAATAACTTGGCGGGCCGCGAATCAGGCTCAGGAATAGGAGGAAGCTCTCGACCACATCCTCCCAATGCCGTGGCGACAGCAAGAAAAACCAATGCTTTTCTCATGGTTATCATCCTGTTAGAAAAAGTTCTCTATACCTTAGATGAAACTATGATTTTGTTCCAGTTAACAGCTTTGTAAATATCTGAAATTTAATAAAATGAGAGCAAGGTTAAACCTTGCTCTCATGAAAATTACCCAAGAAGGGTTATTTTTACTAAAACAAACTTAAAGTTTGTTAAATTCTCGGTTCACTTTGAAGGTATCGGAAGTGACATACGCTTCCATATCACGCACTTTGCTTTCAATTCGATTGAAATCCGCTTCAAGGATCGCTAACAAGGATTCCGCCGTTTGCCCTTGCTGCCAAGGCTTGGCTTTGAGCTTATGATCATGACGCATTTTTAAATCTTCTTGGTACTGGATTGGTTGCTTTTCCAACATAAATGTCAGGGCAAGATACGCCAGAATAACCAGAAAACTTCCGCCTAACAGCGCCGCAGAAATCACGAGAATCCGAATCAACCAAACTTCAATGGCCAAGTAGTTCGCAATACCCGCACAGACACCACTCAATTTGCCGTTGATTGGGTCACGATAAAGCTCTCGACTATTCATAGCGACGTCTCCAATTGGGGTTTTCCGCATCGAGGATACGCTCCAAGGTGTCTATGCGTGATTGAAGTTTTTCCGCTTGACCGGACAAAGACTCCAACTTCTGCAAATCTATGTCCGACAAACCGCTACCTACTTTGCGCTGACTGCGATAGTGAAGAAATAGCCACAGTGGTGCGACAAAAATCAAAAATACGATTAATGGCCCTGCAATCATAAATGTCGTCATAGATGGCTCCTTAGCTTATTTTTTATCCGAGTTCACTTGTTCTTTTAGCTTTGCTAGCTCTTTTTCGATTTCATCTTGGGCTTGAAGTTCAGCAAACTCCTGTTCTAACGACTTGGCAGAGCCAGTATTCGCATACACATCCGCTTCAGCTTCAAGCTCATCCACTCTGCGGGCATATTGCTCAAACTTTGCCATCGCTTCATTCGTGCGACCAGAGCTCAAATGACGCTGAACATCACGACGGTTGGAAGCCGTTTGATTGCGGATCATCAAAGCTTGCTGCTTCGCGCGCGTTTCGGCAATTTTGGTTTCCAATTTGCCAATTTCGCCAGTCAGTTTCTCGATGGTTTCTTCCACAAGAGTTTGCTCTGTATGCAAACCTTTGATCAAGTCTTGCAGCTTTTGCTTTTCAATTAATGCTGCACGCGCCAAATCTTCACGTTGCTTAGTCAGCGCCAATGTCGCTTTTTGTTGCCAATCCGAAATTTGGCTTTCCATTGCTTCCACTTTACGAGCGAGCTCTTTTTTATCCGCAATGGCTTTCGCCGAGTTGGTACGCACTTCAACCAACGTGTCTTCCATTTCTTGAATGATGAGACGAATCATTTTTTCCGGATCTTCTGCTTTATCCAGCAGCGCACTGATATTGGAATTGATGATGTCTGCAAAACGAGAAAAAATACCCATGATGGAACTCCTCTATTAGTCTCGATATCGTGCTTTTGTCTAAAAATGCACTCAGTCAGTGTTCTAGTTATTAACGTTATAACAAGAAGCATGCCAAAGTTGATTTTCTTTATTTTTCAATAAAATAGAATTCAACTTGTCTCTCACCGAACCTATGCTATGATGATTTTCACCAAATATTGGTGAATTTAACCAATTTCGTTCCCTAAACGCTCACTAAGAAGGAACTTATGAAGCAAAACTTGATCGGAGAATCACCTGCCTTTCTGTCTGTGCTCGACAAAGTGTCAAAACTGGCACCGATTGAGCGTCCAATCTTGATTATTGGCGAACGAGGCACAGGTAAAGAACTGATCGCTCAGCGCTTGCACTACCTGTCTAAACGTTGGGATAAACCGCTCCTATCTTTAAACTGTGCCACATTATCAGAAGGTCTGATCGACTCCGAGTTGTTTGGCCATGAATCCGGTTCTTTTACTGGCTCAAAGGGAAAACACAAAGGGCGATTTGAACGTGCAGAAGGTGGCACTCTGTTTCTTGATGAACTTGCAACCGCCCCTTTGATGGTGCAAGAGAAGTTACTGCGCGTAATCGAATACGGAGAATACGAACGCGTGGGTGGCCATCAACCGCTGACCGCGGACGTTCGCTTGGTGTGTGCCACCAATGCGGACTTGGTAAAAATGGCCGACGAAGGTCAGTTTCGCGCTGACTTGCTCGATCGACTCGCATTTGATGTTATTACACTACCGCCATTGCGAGAGCGCCAAGAGGACATTCTATTGCTCGCCGAACACTATGCGATAAAAATGTGCCGCGAACTCAAACTCGACTATTTTGTTGGCTTTACTTCCTATGCTAATCAACAGTTGACTCAATACCGCTGGCCGGGCAACGTTCGAGAGCTCAAAAACGTCGTAGAACGGGCCATTTATCGTCACGGCCTTAACCCAGATCCGATTGATGAGTTGATTTTTAATCCCTTTGCTACCGGTTGGGAGAGCGAAAAGGCCGAACAAGACCAACCGAATGCATCAAGTACTTCATCCATTTCGGCAAACGACGATCAAGTCTCTCCACCAGCAACGACCGAGTTTTCGTTCCCCATTGATTACAAACAGTGGCAAGAAGAGCAAGACATCAAGCTACTCAATCAGGCCTTGGAAGCCAGTAAATTTAACCAGCGCCAAGCCGCCGACCTTTTAGGACTCAGCTATCATCAGTTCCGAGGTATGGTAAGAAAGTACGCCTTGGTCGGACAAAACTAGCGCTCGATTCAGCAGCAAACTGTCGCCTAAGTGTTACACTTAGCACAATGGAATTTTGATTATTAACGCTTTGCTGAAAAAAGAATTTCTGTTTGGAACAAGGTAAATAAAATGGTAAATTAGCCGGATCTTTTGGCGCTGACAAAGGCGTACATCCATACGATACGTTTCATTTTATGAAAACACTAATACAACTCACATTGGGATTATTAGGCTTTAGCTTACTAACCGGGTGTGGCAAAGACATTGACCACAAAGAAGTACGCCAAACTGGCTTTGTTTTTTGTGGGCAAACCAATCTCAAAACCTTCAACCCCCAGTTGATTGATAGCGGTATTACGGCAGACACTCTCAGCCCACAGATTTTCGATACCCTTTTGACGCTTGACCCACAAACGCATCAGCCCATTCCGAGCCTTGCTGAAAGTTGGAAAGTCAATAAAACCGGCACAGAATACACGTTTACCCTACGCAAAAATGTCGCTTTTCAAACCACAGACTGGTTTACCCCTTCACGCCCCCTTAACGCAGAAGACGTGGTGTTTAGTTTCCGTCGTATTATCGACCCTAGTCACCCTTATCATCTCGTTGGAGGAGGAAATTACCCTTGGTTTGCTGGCATAGACTTTGCCAACCTTTTGGTGGATGTGGTACCACTTGCCGATGACCAAGTGAAGTTTATTCTCAGCCGTCCGAATTTTGCGTTTCTTTCTAATCTTGCGACTGCGCACTCGGTGATCCTGTCTGCCGAATACGCCAATCAACTGGCAGCAAAAGATGCCAAAGAGCGTATCGATATGTACCCCGTTGGCAGCGGCCCGTTTTTGTTAGACGAGTATCAAATTAACGATTTGGTTCGTTTACGTCGCCACGAAGGCTATTGGCGTAACCCCGTAAAAATGGAACAGGTGGTGTTCGATATTTCACAACGTGGTACAGGCACGCTTGCCAAACTACTGCGTAACGAGTGCGATGTGTTGCGCTCACCCATTTCCAGCCAGATCCCGATTATTGAAAACAACCCCAATATGGAACTGACGGCAACGCCGGCCATGAACGTTGCTTTCATCGCCATCAATACCAGCCATTCTGCGCTAAAAGATGTGCGTGTGCGCCAAGCATTGAACCTCGCGATCAACCGACAAAATATCCTCGATTCCGTCTATTATGGAACAGGAACAAAGGCCTACACCTTGTTGCCTCCTAACTCATGGGCATACCAAAAAGACAGCGTCAAAGTGCGTTTTGATCGTAACTACGCACTTGCGCTAATGCGTGAAGCGGGTTACGAGAAGGGGCTTTCACTAACGATGTGGGTACCACTAGAGCCTCGTGTCTATAACCCAAGCCCGAGAAAAACTGCGGAGTTGATTCAGTCTAATCTTGCGGATATTGGTATCGATTTAACCCTTATTACCGATGAGAGAAACGAACGAGTGACCACCGATCACACACAAGGTGATCTTTCACTAACGGGTTGGGTGGGAGACACTGGCGACCCTGATAATTTCTTACGCCCACTGCTTTCTTGCAGCTCTGAAAGAGCGGGGATTAACGTTGCCATGTGGTGTAACAGTGATTTTGATTTCTTACTCGATCTCGCGTTAGAAACCGAAAAGAATCGTTATCGCTTAAACTTATATCGTCAAGCGCAAAATATTCTCAATGAGGAATTCCCTGTGATTCCATTGGCACACGGTGTTCAGTTCCGTGCTCATGACAAATCGCTGATTGGCTTCAAATCCAGTCCATTCAATTCCCAACCTTTCGACACGGTAGAGAGAGCTTATTGATGTTCTGGTATGCAGTAAGACGCCTTAACTTATTTGTCATTACACTGGCCATTTTAACCATGGTTGGTTTTTCGATCTTACGCTTAGACCCAGAATCTGTCTGGGCTCGAGCCGAATATTGGCATGGTTGGAGTATTTATCTCTCCGAACTCGCGCAACTTAACTTTGGCGTCAGTAAAAGCGGTGCCGCCATTTATGATGAGTTAGCCGTGGTGTTTCCCGCCACATTGGAACTCTGTTTTTTTGCCTTTTTGGTTGCGCTCTTGATCGGCATTCCTTTTGGCACGATCGCAGGCATGAAACAAGGCAAGTGGGTCGATACCACCATCTCTTTTGTCTCTATGTCTGGCTACTCTGCCCCGCTCTTTTGGGTCGCTCTATTGATGCTGATGGTGTTCTCTCTCCATTTCGAGATATTTCCTGTCTCTGGCCGCTATGATCTACTTTATGAAATCCAACACGTCACCGGTTTTGCCATCATCGATGCGTTTCTTGCGAAAGGGCCTTACAAAGCTCATGCACTGCAGAGCGTCATTGAACATATGGTACTGCCCTGTTTGGTCTTGGCGCTGGCGCCAACCACGCAAGTGATCGGTTTGATGCGAGCTTCTGTGGCCGACGTCATGAGTCAAAACTACATCCGTGCGGCCAGAATCAAAGGTTTAACCACACGAGAAATCGTCACCCAACATGTATTACGCAACGCGATTCCGCCCATTATTCCTAAAGTTGGCGTACAGCTATCCAGCATGCTAACGCTGGCCATCATTACGGAATCGATTTTTAACTGGCCGGGCATTGGCCGCTGGCTACTAGATGCGCTCTCGAATCGAGATTATGTATCGATTCAAGCGGGCGTGATGGTCGTGGCGACATTGGTGCTCACGGCCAACATTTTGTCCGATCTGATTGGCGCGATGATCAATCCACTGGTAAGGAAGGAATGGTATGCTAACCGATAGTGTTTACCAGGAAGAGCATATTCCGACTCAGTTTGAGCGTTTCTGGCGCAGTTTTCGCAGCAATAATTTAGCCATGTTTGGCTTGTGGTGTTTGGTCTTGTTGTTGCTGGTGACCATCAGCGCACCTTGGCTGGTTCCGCATGATCCTCAGCAGCAAACCGCACAATTACTGGTCCCTCCTTCATGGAGCCCTGCAGGGACGGTCGAATATTTCCTCGGTACTGATGATTTGGGGCGAGACATCCTTTCGCGCCTCATTATGGGAGCTCAACCTACCTTAGGTGCATCGATTATCATCACCGCCATCGCCGCGATTATTGGCTGTTTCATCGGTGTTCTTGCCGGGATGACACGGGGACTCCTTTCCAGTACGCTGAACCACTTACTCGATACGGTCATGTCCATTCCATCACTGCTTTTAGCGATCATCTTTGTCGCGTTCTTTGGTGTCGGCGAGTTCACCGTGTTGTTAGCGGTTGGGCTGGCGCTTATTCCGCGTTTTATTCGCTCGGTTTATATCGCAGTGCATACTGAAGTAGAGAAAGACTACGTGATGGCGGCACGTCTTGATGGCGCCAACAATTTTTACCTGCTTTGGAACTCGATTTTACCCAATGTGTTGGTTGTCATTGCTACTGAGATAACCTTAGCCCTTTCCGTGGCCATACTAGACATTACGGCTCTCGGCTTTCTCGGCCTTGGCGCTCAAGCTCCGAGCACCGAATGGGGCGCAATTCTTGGCGATTCAGTGGAACTTATCTATCTAGCGCCTTGGACCGTTACCCTGCCGGGCCTTTCCATCATGTTTACCGTTGTCGTTATCAACCTTGTCGGTGATGGCGTGCGACGAGCTCTCAATGCGGGGATCGAATAATGCCATTATTGGATATTCGTCATTTGACGATCGAAATTGAGACCCCTCAAGGGCTTGTAAAAGCCGTTGATCGCATGAGCCTCACACTAAATGAAGGTGAAATTCGCGGTCTGGTGGGAGAATCAGGTTCAGGTAAAAGCTTGGTCGCCAAAGCCATCGTTGGGGTATGCAAAGACAATTGGAAAGTCACCGCCGACCGCATGCGATTGGGCAACATTGACCTGCTGCAACTCACACCAAGTGAACGTCGACGAGTGATTGCTCGTGACATCGCGATGATTTTCCAAGAGCCATCGACCTGTCTCGATCCTTCAGAAGAAGTGGGTAAACAGTTGATTGAGTCTATTCCGTGGCGCACTTTTGACGGGAAATGGTGGGAACGTTTCAAATGGCGTAAGAAACGCGCGATCGCCCTTCTCCATAAAGTTGGGATTAAAGACCATGTACGCTTAATGAAGAGCTATCCTTATGAGCTTACAGATGGTGAATGTCAAAAAGTGATGATTGCGATGGCAATAGCCACCGCACCTAAGCTCTTGATTGCCGATGAACCCACTAATGACTTAGACCCAATCACTCAGAACCAGATTCTGCGTTTGCTAAGTCGTATGAATCAGTTGAACAACACCACGATTCTGCTCATCGGACACGACTTAACCAATATTACCCAATGGGCTAACCGTATTACGGTAATGTACTGTGGGCAATCAGTAGAGTCTGCTGATACAGATAGTATTTTGGAGGCGCCAAAGCACCCATACACCGCTGCGCTATTGAAAGCGATGCCTGATTTTAGCCACTGGATTCCTCACAAACAAAAGTTGCAGTCTCTACCGGGGTCGATCCCGCCATTGCAGCATTTGCCTATTGGCTGCCGTTTGGGGCCACGCTGCCCTTATGCACAGCGCCAGTGTGTGGAGATCCCTTATGCACGCCGCATTAAAAATCATAAGTTTAGCTGTCATTTCCCTCTTAACACGGAGAAAGATTCATGAGTGCCTTGTTAGAGGTGGAAAACCTGTCGAAAAATTTTGTTACTCGCTCGGGCTTGTTTAAGCGCAGAGTACAACAAGCGGTGAAACCGGTCAGTTTTACGCTTGAAGCGGGTCAAACCATTGGCTTTATTGGTCAAAATGGTTCAGGAAAATCAACGCTAGCCCGCATGCTGGCGGGCATGGTGGAACCGACCTCAGGCGAAATTCGTGTCAACGGTGAGCGACTCGAGCACCGAGATTACGCCACGCGCTGCAAACTGATTCGGATGATTTTCCAAGATCCCAATACCTCATTGAATCCACGTATTCAAATCGGGCGTATTTTAGAAGGTCCACTCAAGCGAAACACCAACATGCCACCAGAAGCACGCCTAAAGCGTGTTAAAGACACGCTATTGCGGGTTGGCCTTTTACCCGAGCACGCCTATTTTTATCCGCAGATGCTGGCAACCGGGCAAAAACAGCGTGTCTGCTTAGCACGAGCCTTGATTCTACAACCGTCTATCATCGTTGCCGACGAAGCGCTCAACGGCTTAGACATGGCAATGCGTTCACAGATCATTAATCTCTTTTTAGAGCTTCAAGAAGAGATGGGGGTATCGTTTGTTTATGTATCACAGCACATCGGTATCGTTAAACACATCACCGATAAAGTGATGGTGATGCATGATGGCGAAGTGGTGGAATCTGGTGATACGCAAATCGTGTTGAGCGATCCACAGCATCCTCTTACACAACGCTTGGTCGAAAATCATTTCTACAAAACCCCTTCTCACTACTAGACGCCATCTGCAAGTAGAAGCCATCTGCAAGCGCGATGAGAAAATCGTCAACGAAGCAAGGAGCAATGCATGAATAACGTTTGGGTGAAACCATTGATTGGCATTGCTCTCATGCTGTTGACATCAAGCACTCATGCACTGGAAAAAACGTGGCTTCAACCCGCCTTTGTCAGTAACGCATTCATTCAAGTAGCATTGCGCAATGAATACAGCCCAGGGGAAAAGAAAGTTCGCAAATGGAACTCGCCGATACGTGTGTACGTTGAACATCAGGTTGCTGATAAAGCGCTACATAAATCGCTATTAGAGATGCACCTGCGTGACTTGTCCGCCATCACAGGTCTCTCAATTGAGACCACCAGCGACAAAACACAAGCCAACGTTGTTTGGGTATTCACCCAAGAATCGAACTATCAAAGTGAAGTCAAACGTCTCATGGGACGCCAATCTGCCAACAATCTAGGCAGCGCGGTTTGCAAAGCAGGTTTTAAAACTCGCCAAAGTGACATCTATTATGCTGCGATTGTTATTCCTGTCGACAAAGCGCGCGAACACGGCAAATTAGTCGCTTGTATTGTGGAAGAAGTCACACAGGTTCTTGGCCTGCCTAACGATTCAGATCAGGCTTACCCTTCTATTTTTAATGACAACTCCCCAGAAGAACTACTCTCACCACTCGATATCGTCCTACTCAAGTTGCTTTATCAACCGGAGATTAAAGCCGGTATGTCGGAGGCGGAAGTCAAACCCGTGCTGAATACGCTACTCACGCGTTTTGCCGACAATGGCACCCTATCTCAATCCGTCGATGTAGCAACACAAACCGAGCTGTTTCAGTTTATTGGTTATTGAGCGGTAGCCTTTGAGGGGTTCAACAAGGTTCAAGTTGCTATTCGGCGATGAAAAAACGGCGCTGAATAGCACCGTTACTTTCTGTGATTGGCCAAAGCGTTTTATCTCTTCGCCGCCTGTTTTTTCAGTTCAAAATCAAACTCATCAGGGAACAGCACCACCCCTTCCTCATTCATGCTCGGAAACACGACAACCGATAGCTCGTCATCTTCTAAGCCACGAGTCCAGCGGCTGTGCCACTTGTTTAGCGAGATCGATTCCGCTTGGCACTCTTGCCAATCGCCCGTGGCCCACTCTTCGGCAAATTCTTTATTTGGCCAAACCGGTACGCACTCTTCCTCTTCGGTGTTGAGCATCACGCAGCCGTGCTCATCAGTGAGGATCCAAACTTGGCGCTGGGCGACAATTTCCTTCACGCAGTAACGTAAACGCTGCTCTTGATCGTAACTATTAATGGTACGAATTTGATCTTGGGATAATGGTGTGGTCATTGCGCCTCTCCACTTTTGCCTTTTGGCGACATTCAATTAAAAACGCCCACTTGCCGTGGCAAATGGGCGTTTCCATTATGGTGCAAAGTCTCACCTAGTACCAGCGAGACTCTTTCACTCTGTGCGACTGATTACGCAAGCTCAACTTGAAGCCAAGGCCAGCCTTGCTTCTTACGGCTTAGCGTGTTTTCCATCATCAACAGGCCATCTTTTTCATGCTTAGCCAGTTTGTCTGACCACTCACCTTTGTAGATCAAGCGAGTCCAAGCTGTCGTGATGTCAGTTAGCATCACAGCGGCAAAAGCAAGGCCATCTTCATCACAACGACGTTGTAGGTCTGCTTCTAGCGCTTCGATCATGCCGTCGACTTGCTCAAGCGTTGCCAGTTCAACTTGGCCTACAACCACGTCACGACCATTGAATGGGTAACCTTTCAGATCTTTCTCTACAAGTTGTGCAGCAGACAGACCTTCAATGTTTGTTTTCGCGATCAGCAGATCTTTAGTGAACGCATCAATATCAGTAACACCCGCAATTTGCGCAAGCTCTGCTACTGCATCTTTATCTTTTTGCGTACAAGTTGGAGAAGCAAAACCAACGGTGTCAGACAGAATTGCAGACATCATTAGCTTAGCGATTTTTTCAGAGATCGCGTGACCTTCAATCTTGAACATGTTGAACAGAACGGTGTTAGTACAACCAACAGGCCAGATCCATGCTTCCATTGGGTTTACGGTCATGACGTCACCAAGACGGTGATGGTCAACGATACCCGCAACTTCAGCTTCAGCGATATCATCAGGCGCTTGCGCAAGATCTGAGTAATCCACCAACCAAACTGTTTCACCGGCTACAGATGTGCGTAGCTCAGGAACCTCTGCACCAGCCACTTCAAGAATGTGCTGTGTTTCGCGGTTGATTTCGCCTTGACGAATCGGCATCGCTTCAACGCCACGCGCTTTTAGCAGCTCAGTGGCTACGATGGCACTACAAATACTGTCACTGTCTGGGTTTTTATGACCTACAACTAGAATCATTATCTTTCCTATCCAAGTCTCGTTATTCCTGCTTAACCAAAAAGCAGGGTTGCTCACAAAGGGGCATACTTTACCTGAAATGAGCGGATTTGACATCAAGAAAAGTGACCTCTCGCTATTGCGAATAATTCTCACTTTCATATAATGATAATCATTCTTATTTGCATTAGAGACAACAATGAACGCAACGAAATTTTTTAGCTCAACGCACCCATTGCTGCAACCGACGCAGTTTCGTCTCGCTCATAAACGGTTGATATTGCCTGTTGCCCTTTTGGTGTTGCTGTTCAGTGACACGACTCGACAAGTAACCGTGACCACTCTGTCTGACTCTTTCTGGGCGGTCTCCTGTTACGTCGCGGCCACGCTCGCCATTTATCACTATTTATCTGGCTTTATGTCGCGCACCAATCGCGTGACACAACTTTATCGCGCATCACGCCACTACCAAGTCTTTTTTGCCGCTTTACTTGGCGCTCTGCCCGGTTGTGGCGGAGCCATTGTTGTCACAACGCAGTTCATCAGTGGCCGAGTTGGCTTTGGGGCGATTGTCGCCGTGCTAACCTCAACCATGGGTGACGCTGCCTTTCTGCTGCTCGCCGCCAAACCCGTGACTGGACTCGGCGTTATTGCGTTGGGCATTGCAGTCGGAACCCTTTCTGGCATGGTGGTGAACGCATTCCATGGCGACGATTTTTTACGGCCCAAAGTGAGCGATGAACCTAACCAACCACATTGTTGCCAAAACAAGCCAGACGCACATACCCCATTTGAACAGCGAGCCATTAACTTGCAAGGCGCATTTTGGAAATGGCTTCTGATACCCGCTGCGGTCATTGCTCTGCTTGGTTCGTTTCAAGTGGATGTGAATTTGCTGCTTGGTCTTGAGGAAAACACCATCGAATGGATGGGTGCGATCTTCGCCGTTACCAGTATGTTCCTTTGGGCATTAACCAAAGAGCTCGGCAGCTATCAATCTGCCGTCTCTGAAGACGAAAAGATCATCGACTCCCATCCGATTCAAAAAGCGGCACAAGACACGAATTTCGTCAGTGCTTGGGTGATTTTGGCGTTTCTTGCTTTTGAGCTGACTCGCTATTTTTCTGGGCTGAATTTGCATGCAACTTTCTCGGGATTGGGGGTATGGATGCCGCTCATCGGCGTTGCCGTGGGAATGCTGCCCGGGTGTGGGCCACAAATTCTCATGACCAGCTTATACCTCTCCGGCGCCGCGCCGCTCTCCGCGCAGCTCGCCAACGCGATTTCAAACGATGGTGACGCGCTCTTCCCTGCCATTGCAATGGCACCGAAGGCGGCCTTGGTCGCGACGATTTACTCAGCCATTCCTGCGTTTATTGTGGGTTATAGTTATTTCTTCCTGTTTGAGTATTAGTTTGCACAAGACAAGCCGTCAAACGCCCCATCATCTCCAAAAAGAGCCTCTACTCTATAAAGTGAGGCTCTTGTCTGGATAGGCTTGCGATTAACCGAATTTACGCTGTGACGATGGCTTTTGCATTCAAGCCAGGATTTAATTGAGTCACAAATAGCTGGCAAGGCTCATCACTTAAGCGTTCTTGTGTCCAGTAGTCGTACCAATGCACTGGCGTGTCAGAGATCAACGTAAACTCTTTGTCTTGCTGGCCATCATAATTGAACAAACAGTGCAGATCGTTTTTCTCGGTCAGCTTCAAGAAGGCGTGGTTGAGACTGAACGCGGTAAATTTCGCCGCATTCTGATTGTGCTTTTGACGAACCATCAATTTGGCAAGACAAGATTTGGCGAATGGCGTGATCTCAGGAAGTGGATCGCCCGACAGCAATAGCCCGCCACACGCAAGCAGGACATTACGATGAAATTCGTATTCTTGCCTTTGTGCACCTTGGTTAGGTAGCGAAGTGAACGTTGCGCAGTCAGGATCAATCTGCCACAATTTTCGATGCTGCCAACTACGGTAGAAGGTCTCTTTGGCGATTTGTTCGAAGCGATGTGCATGGCGCTCAACGTCATCCGAAACGCGCATGGCATCAACCAAACCTAGAGAAGGCCACATCGGTGCATTGCAGCCTAACAACCACGCGTCCCCCGCCCCCTGAGCAATGGCTTCCATTCCGAGTCGATACGCTTCAACACCTGTTATGCCTTTTTGGTAACGCTGCCCTTTTAGCGTACCCCAATTGTTAGCGTCCAATTTAAAGAGCTCTACGCCCCACTCTTCTCGCATGGTTTTTACCACATGAGTTAGATGCTCCTGCACTTCAGGATTTGACGTATCAAGGATATACCATGGTGTGCAGCGCCAACCGCCATAAGTAATATCTTCCGCTTTTAACAGCGTGCCATCCTCATGTCTGACAAACCATTCAGGATGCTTTCGGAAGATCTCTGATTCAGGCTGGGCAATAAAAGGTGCCAGCCAAATCGCTGGTTTTTTGCCGCTCGCACGAATCTGCGCAATCAGTTGTTTGACTCCCCCTGAAAACTTGTCAGAAGGAGTAAGCCAATCACCCATAAATGCCTGATAGCCGTCATCAAGTAAGACCCACTCCAGCGACTCTAAGCTGCCCTGCATCTGCTCGACATTGGCCAAGATATTTTGCTGACTCACATCGGCATAATAGGCATACCAAGAGCACCAACCTACTGGCGCATTTTGCTTCACCCCTGCTCTGATCGGATGATGAATTGCAATGTGTTGTGCAAACTCAGCATAGAGCTCAGACAAAGACTCTCCTTCCAACAGCACCACGGATTCCAGCGTATTGGTTTCCCAATCTTGGATTTCCGTCTGTTCGCCATCAAGATAAGCGACAACATGCCAGTGGTTGCCCGTTTGTTCCAGCTCAAAATAGCCAGCGAAGCGCCGACAAGAGGTAAAACCAAACAAGGTGTAACCTTGTGATTCCTCAATCACTAAGTAGTTATAGTAACGCTTAGACGCATGCTGTGAATAAAGGCGATACTGTGGGTTATTGTCAGGACAGCGACCGATGTCGGTCACTTGGTCTCGAGTGCCTGTGGTCTGCGCCAACATTTGAAACCCATCCCCCAAGAGCTGAGCCTGAGCTTCAAAATTGAAAGGAGTACGAAAGAGTTCAAATCGATCATCGATGGTACGGTTGTGCATACCGTGATAGCAGAAGTGAACTTCATTGTTATTTATCGTCACTTCCAGTTCATCATCATTCACCTCGAAAGGGATGTGATTGCCTAAGATATAAGGGCTTTTCATGAAATCTGCTCACTGTATTTTTCTTGTATTATCAATCAATAGCAGCACTACAAATCGTTATCTTCATCACGATTTACTGGCAAAAATTTTCAAATTGCCTATCAAATTGAGAAGAACTCAACGCCTAAGAGTGAGTTTTCTCTAACGAATTGTTATTTATAAACATTTCGTTTGGCACAAGCTTTGCTCTCAACCTAAAAGCAAGCACAAAATCGACACTAAGATGGGACGATAACATGATGACAAGCAAACCCAATCATCAAACTCGATTATCAGCACCGATCATTTTTATCGGTCCCGGCCGTTCAGGCTCAACCGTTATTTCTGAGTTTGTTATGGCTCATCATAGTTTGGGCTGGCCAGACAACTACTGCGAGTGGCTTCCATCTCGACCATCACTTGCTTGGCTCACGCGACTCACCAATAACTCACTTTGGTACGTATCCGGCGAAAAAGCGCAGCTTAATCACACGTTACCACTCAATAACTTGCTACCGAGACCCGCTGAAGCATGGCCTTTTTGGCAAAAGATCACTCGTGATGAGATCGATTTCAGTCGGGGATTCTTGCTTCACCAGAGAGCCAGTGCCGAGGAAAAACAACGGATTCGTACTTATTTAAATCAGCATTTGCGAGCGCAAGGAAAACCGCGTTTAGCGATGAAATTTACTGGTCCGGGGCGCGTGGAGTATTTGTCCAGTATATTTCCAGATGCGTTGTTTATTAATGTCGTTCGCGAGCCCGTCGCCACCGTCAATTCACTGCTCAAGGTGCCATTTTGGCAAGCTCAGGGGTTACATCAATTATGGTGGCTAGGCGCCTACAGCAACCATGAACTCGAAACCTATCAGCAAATTCGTCACGACCCGGTCTGCAGCACCGCATTTCAACTGAATAAAATTCTTAAAACCACCGAGGAGGAAATCTCACGAACAAAAGTAAAATCGTTGACGGTTCATTACGAGGACTTTGTTCGAGATCCTCAGTTTATCGTCCATCAAATCATGCACTTTTGTCATCTTCCCCCTTGCGAAAGAGTGCGCAACAAACTGAGAAACAGTCCAATTCGGGATCAAAACAAAGCAGCAAAAGTGAGTGGTATCGCGACAAGAGTATCCACTTGGTGTAAAAACGAAAAGACCCTCGAATCCTGAGGGTCAAAGAAAAGGCAGTGGATTATCGCCAAAAAAGCGTCCTGCTTTAAATGGCCCGCGATGCAGGCCATAAATTGCTAAGGAAGTTCTTAGAAGTCGTAAGCAACTTTGAAGAATGCTGCTAAATCATCGCTGTTGTTGTCATCAGACAGATCAACTTTGATATCGACAAGCGCAGACAACTTGTTAGTGAACTGGTAAGAACCACCGAAGTTAGTCCACTCTGAATCTACACCATTTGATTCGTATGCTTCTTGATTTGCGTAACCGATAGCTAGGTATAGCTTGTCGATTGTGTAGCCTGCAGATGCGCTGTAAAGCATAGACTCATCACCGTTGAAACGCTCGTGGTTCGCAACGTTCGCGCCGATCGCTAGGTCACCGAAAGTCACCACACCGTTCACTAGGTAGATTTGCTCGATGTCAGTGCCACCAGCTTTCTCGTCGTTCTTCTCGTAACCCGCGTTAACTTGGAACTGTTCATTTTTGAAACCAACATAGCCGTTGAAACCACGTTGACCAGATGCGTCTGCTTCGCGGTCACCGTAGTAAGCGATGCCGTATTTGAAGCCTTCTTTCATGCCTTCAAATTTGATCACTTGGTTTACGTCAGAAGCATCAGATGCAGATGCACCGTACTCGATCGTTAGGTCAGCTGCGCCGTCTACTGCATCAAGTGCAGAATCGTTTGCGTAACCGATAGACGCTACGCCGAAACCGGTTTTGTAACCAACCCAAGTGTCGATCACAGTGAACTTAGCATCCATTGAAGAGTAGTTTTCAGCTAGGTCGAATTCACCTGCAAACTGACCGATTACGTTGCCTTTTTGGTAGTTGATGAATAGATCAAAACCAGTTACATCGTAGTTGTGAAATTCTTTTTTCTCGCCGTTTACTTTACGACCTTCTAGGTACTCACCACCGACAGCCACTTGACCACCAACAGAGAATTCTTCGCCAGAAAGGATTAGGTCGATCATTGACTCGCGAGCACGCTCAGAAACGTTTTGGTTTACGTCTGCTGCGATCGCAGAACCAGCAACAAGAGATAGCGCCACCGCTAATACTGTTTTTTCATTTTTATTTTGTCCTATCAATTTTATAGATTTTTTCACCACTCGACTTAGCCCGTAAGCGCCAGCCGTTGCGGCGAAATTATTCTCAAAGACAAAACTTTCCTAATAAAACATTACAAATAGATATAAATTACAACCACTAGGGCAAGGTAAATTTTTCATAAAAAACAATGAAAAAACGCGCTCTATTTAATCGATTAACTGTATTTTTAGCGAACGTAATCACAAAACAAGACCAACAATTCACAAAAAAGTATAAATATTAAATCAGCATATAAATTTTCAGTTTTAATCACTTTCAATGACACCCCACCAAGCGCTGACGAAAAAACAAGCACAGCAACGCTCACAAAGTGTACAAACCAACCTATTACTCAGCGTCTAACTTAACTCTGTGTTTAGCGTTAAAAATACTTTCCAAGGGCTGCGGCGTCTTCTTATAACGTACATAGGTATCTGTACTTTGATCATATACGTATGTGTTATGTCTCGGCTGGTTCCAGTCGCAAATGGAGTGAACAGGTTACAAGCCTTTCCTCTACAGGAGATATATCGACTTCGTGAACA
>NZ_NPKW01001289.1:0-333 GCF_002265885.1 Vibrio sp. 03_296 | reverse complement strand
ATCGTAGGTATTGGGTTAACTCGGTGATGATTACCGATAACTCTCGACCTCGATTTCGCTTTCGTTATTCTCCGCACTCGCTCTTCATTTGAGCTTGTGCCGATTTTGATATCAGGAGGGTTCCGTCTATCTTGAAGCTATGGCTTAGGTAGCCTCGCTCCGGCACTCTTGTTGCTGCACTTTTCTCACGATTTACCGTGAGCTTTAGCTTCTGTTCCAAGAACTCCGTTATCGACTCTTTGACTCGATGCGCGGCTTCCTCACTACGAACGTAGATTTGGCAGTCATCTGCATATCGACAGAACTTATGCCCTCTCCGCTCTAACTCTTTGT
>NZ_NPKW01001288.1:0-2127 GCF_002265885.1 Vibrio sp. 03_296 | reverse complement strand
AATTTAACGCCGCGTTAAGGGGTGAGTGCCGCCTAAACCTGCTCTCCGCAAACCACTTTCACCACCAAAATCACCGCATACCAAAAATGCCACGCGGCACGAATCCCACTTCTTGGATTCAAGTACGAAGTGCGACACCTCTGAACATAAAAACAGTAAGGTGCGATAATCATGAACTTTGCTCCCGCCAAGAAGTAAAAAACATGAAATACACACACCTCACTGAGAACGAAAGGTATATGATTTCTGCGCTCAGAAAGCAAGGAATTAGTACCGCTGAAATAGCTAAACAACTGGGGCGTCACAAAGCCACTATCTATCGAGAAATTGAACACAATTGTCGTTACAACAAGTTCTTCGATAGGTACTCTTATCAACCAGAGCGGGCACAGCAAATGGCGCGAAACCGGCTGAGTCGTTCACGCAGAAATAAGCGCTATACCAAACTTGACTTCAAGCTACCTGAAGCCTTGCTACGACTGGATTGGAGCCCTGACCAAATCGTCGGMTAYCTAAGAATGAGAGGCTATCCAACAATGAGCCACGAGCTCATTTATCAGCACRTTTGGAACGACAAAGCTCTCGGTGGAACRCTATGGAAACACCTACGSCAATCTACTAAGCAAAGGCGTAARAGGTACAACTCAAAAGACAGYCGAGGGCGGCTGGCAAATAAGCGTCATATTACCGAAAGACCAGAAAACGCTGAGCATCGAAAAGAGCCTGGTCATTGGGAAATTGATACCGTCGTTGGCCGCGGAACCAAGCACTGTATCGTGACTTTAGTCGACAGAATGACTGGTTACACTTTTATCGGGCAAATGGATGATAGAACAAGCGAGTCGCTCAACGTAAGAATGAGCAAAATCATGACCCGCTCTGACTTACCTTTTAAGACGATAACTTCGGATAACGGCACTGAATTCCATGGTTACGCACAACTAGAAAAACATCATAACTGTCTGTTTTACTTTGCAAATCCATACCAATCATGGGAGCGAGGCACTAATGAAAACACCAATGGTTTGATACGACAATACTTACCAAAACGAACTTCCATGTCACACGTGA
The DNA here is from genome assembly GCF_002265885.1 of Vibrio sp. 03_296. Classification (NCBI taxonomy): domain Bacteria; kingdom Pseudomonadati; phylum Pseudomonadota; class Gammaproteobacteria; order Vibrionales; family Vibrionaceae; genus Vibrio; species Vibrio sp. 03_296. The sequence goes on along the minus strand of NZ_NPKW01001288.1, from coordinate 1,056 downwards.
CACAGAAGCTATGCAATGAAATTGCACACAAATTAAATACGCGCCCACGCAAAAGACTTGGGTATAGAACACCACTGGAGTATATTCATGCGCATCTTTAAAAAGTGTCGCACTTCAAACTTGATACTAAGTTTAAGACTCAAAGGGTTAAGTTTTACGTTACCAAAAGCTTAACTCGACTTACCTTTGAAAACCAAAACCAGACGCTAAAAAGCTGAATTAACTCATAAATTTAGTCGTAATGACTTTGAGTTTTAGCGTGAGAAACCGAAAACTTGAGCTCAAACTTTGAAACTAACATCGCTTCATTCAACTCACAAACGCACTGAACTTAAATGAGGCAACACTCTGAATTTTTAGCGCAAACGAATTGGAGTCCAGAAAACAGCGACCACTGAAGTTAACCTGCCGACATGACCAAAATTGGAAATACGAAGAGAAGAAACAAAGAAAAGATGCAACCAGCTGATTTTACATGAYTAAACATAACGCCGCGTTAAGGGGTGCAGGCACGCAATACAAAAGCTACCGCACAGTGCCGTAACCACTGAACCCAACGCAAACTGAAAATGCCACGCGTGCCAAATCCCACTTGAACGCCTTGTTATGCTTAAACTTCAATGGGTTACGTTTACTAAAAACAAGATTAACTCAGCTTTGATTCACGAACAAAGCCAAAACTGAAATGACTCATGATTTTGAAAATCAGACTTTGAAATTTGGCAGCTAAAACGAAAAAACCTAAGATCAAATCTCTGATTGAGCCAACCGCCCTAACCTCGCGCTTGCCCGAAAATTGAATGAGGCAACTCTCTGATTTTCTAGCGCCAAAGAATAAGTGTCCGAAAAACAGCGCTCAAAAAAGCCAACTTGCCGACAAACACAAAACTGAAAAGCTGAGGGAACAGAGAAAAACCATAAACCACTGATTTTACTTGATTAAGCATAACGCCCAATTAAGGGGTGAACAATCGCCGTCCACCCTAACCCTAAACATTGTGCCATAAACTACAAAAACTGAAGTAGAAGCAAAAGTGCCAAGCGTTGTGAATCCCT
>NZ_NPKW01001287.1:0-471 GCF_002265885.1 Vibrio sp. 03_296 | reverse complement strand
GCTCCTGCTCGGCTACGACAGAAGATCAAGATATCATCCGCATAGCGCACTATGCGGTGACCACGCTTTCGCATCTCCTGATCGAACGCATCCAGATAGATRTTCGCTATCAGTGGRCTTATTACCCCACCTTGCGGACTCCCTAATTCTGTCTGCTGCCAATGCCCATCAACCATCACTCCACTTTTCAGGAACTGATTTATCAGTGCCAGCACGCTGCCGTCTGTGACTCGTGTTCGGATACTCCTCAAGATAAGTTCGTGGTCGAGCTTATCGAAGCACTTTGACAAGTCCATATCCACGACATGCTGCATACCATAACGACGGATGAACATGGTGGCTTTGTTTATGGCGTCGTGACAACTTCGATTTGGGCGGTATCCAAAGCTTGATGGATGGAACTGCTCTTCGAARATAGGGGTTAAGAGGTCGTTTAGGGTTTGTTGGACAACTCTGTCCCGAACTGTCGGG
>NZ_NPKW01001286.1:0-505 GCF_002265885.1 Vibrio sp. 03_296 | reverse complement strand
CTAGATTTGCTTTGCCAGTATCCACACCGACATTAATATTTTGAAGTGTGTTTGTATTCATAATAAGCTAACTCTTGCTTGCGTAATGCGGGTTCGAGACCCAGTCGAGTATTCGAGTTTGGTGCTTGGAGTTCTATGTCGCGTTCATGTTTGTTATCGGTCTCTCGATAGAGGAGCCAGCGTTCAATCGAACTACAACATAGAAAGCTTTAGTTGCGGCTAAAGCCTGGGTCTCACATTACCCGAAACAGGTCGATTAATGGGGATAATTTCCCATACAAACGGTTCAAGAGGGACAGCCAACGCGCGGCATTTTTATTATGCGTTGTTTTTTGTGGTTACGGTGTTATGTCGGAAGCTTGGTTGTGGCGTTGGCTGCCCCTTAACCGGGCGTTATGTGTTCTTCCAACACCAGTTAGTGTATCGCCTGGTGTTGGGTTGCTATAAGGGCTGCACAGCTTAATCCAAGAGCCTCTACGGACAGCCAATTGATATGACTTCCCCA
>NZ_NPKW01001285.1:0-559 GCF_002265885.1 Vibrio sp. 03_296 | reverse complement strand
AACAATAAACAAGCGGCTTCTCTAATAGGTGTTGCTCCCATGAATAGAGAAAGTGGCCGCTATAAAGGCAAACGAATTATCCAAGGTGGGCGCGCTCAGGTGCGTACAGTCCTGTATATGGCGATGATGTCTGCAATGCAATCTAACCCTGTTTTTAAGACCACATATCAGCGATTACTGGAAGCAGGAAAACCCAAAAAAGTAGCCATCATTGCCTGTGTTAGAAAGATGGTTGTGATCCTGAATTCAATGCTAAGAGACGGAACTATGTGGAATGAAAATATGGCGAAAAATTAACTATTGACGCCATACTCGTTTGTTATGTATTCTGATACACGTTTGCCCGATGGTATTCAAGAAATTCTTCATGCTCAGGCTTCAATTTAATAACCATTTCCGAATGTATCCCTATTGATTGATAATTTTTCAACTTTGGTGAAATCATAATAATTCCTACACTGTCGAAACTAATAAGACCAGAGTCAAACTTATCTAAGTATGCTACTAAAAGGAAACCATTATATGGATTTAACCTATTTTCTTCGGAAATGCGCCACGG
>NZ_NPKW01001284.1:0-435 GCF_002265885.1 Vibrio sp. 03_296 | reverse complement strand
CCAAAGTTACTCCCGTGCACGGTTTCTCGTTGTCGTCTTCTGCTTCCACAGGTGACCACGCCGGAATACCCCGATAGCGAATCGGTTTGGGTGCCACTAAAAAAAAACATCTGCTCATCACAGACTTAAAGTGTACTTCCTCCCTTCGCAACACTCGCTTGCTTTTGGCAAAGCGGTGCCCCATCAGACGCGATGCTAATGGTCAGCTCGGTTTTCTCCTCCACGCCATTACTGGACTTCTCAGGCCGAGCCTTACTCACTACTACGGATTCATCTGCCACCTCGCACCAACGTGCATCTTGAGCTTCCTCTTGATGAACGCTTCCGGCACTTGCCCGGATGTGGTGTCAGGCTTCCCCAGTTACTGCACTGGCTCCCTGTTAACAATGCCACCCTCAAGCACAGCATAGGTCTGACTGAGTATTGGGCTTTGCG
>NZ_NPKW01001283.1:0-339 GCF_002265885.1 Vibrio sp. 03_296 | reverse complement strand
TGAGATAAAAAAAGCGGCTTCATGAAGCCGCTTCAGACTGCTGACAAAGGTCTAGCTTTCGAGCTAGACCTTTGATCTAATAGGGGTATCGAAATATGGATACTCCGATATGCTTCAAGAACCCACCCCGCAACAATACGAACTGGAAATGGTGACGATGGAACAGTTAGTTCCTAAAGACCATTTAGTGCGCAAAATCGATAATGCTATCGACTTCGAATTCATTCGTGATGAAGTTGCTCATCTTTATTGTAAAGATAATGGGCGTCCACCTGTTGACCCTGTTCGTCTCTTCAAAATCATCTTGCTTGGTTATATCTTTGGTATAAAAAGTGAGCG
>NZ_NPKW01001282.1:0-723 GCF_002265885.1 Vibrio sp. 03_296 | reverse complement strand
GTGCAATTTCATTGCATAGCTTCTGTGTCACGTGTGACATGGAAGTTCGTTTTGGTAAGTATTGTCGTATCAAACCATTGGTGTTTTCATTAGTGCCTCGCTCCCATGAGTGGTATGGATTTGCAAAGTAAAACAGACAGTTATGGTGTTTTTCTAGTTGTGCGTAACCATGAAATTCAGTGCCGTTATCCGAAGTTATCGTCTTAAAAGGTAAGTCAGAGCGGGTCATGATTTTGCTCATTCTTACGTTGAGCGACTCGCTTGTTCTATCGTCCATTTGCCCGATAAAAGTGTAGCCAGTCATTCTGTCGACTAAAGTCACGATACAGTGCTTGGTTCCGCGGCCAACGACAGTATCAATTCCCAGTGACCTGGCTCTTTTCGATGCTCAGCGGTTTTCTTGGTCTTTCGTAATATTGACGGCTTTATTTGCAAGCCGTCCTCGACTGTCTTTTGAGTTGTACCTTTTACGCCTTTGCTTAGTAGATTGGCGTAGGTGTTTCCATAGGGTTCCACCGAGAGCTTTGTCGTTCCAAATGTGCTGATAAATGAGCTCGTGGCTCATTGTTGGATAGCCTCTCATTCTTAGATATCCGACGATTTGGTCAGGGCTCCAATCCAGTCGTAGCAAGGCCTCAGGTAACCTAAAGTCGCTTTTGCTGTAGCGCTTGTTTCTGCGCGAGCGGCTCAGCCGGTTACGAGCCATTTGCTGTGCCCGCCGTG
>NZ_NPKW01001281.1:0-465 GCF_002265885.1 Vibrio sp. 03_296 | reverse complement strand
CCGTACAGGCTGTAATAAACTCTCAACGTCTTCCCTTGGGTTGTGTGCTGTGTGGGGACARGATGCTTTCTTCAGTGTCGGTTTGTTTCACTTTGCTGTTTAGCTTTCTAGCTCAATGGCAATTGACTAAAGTGAGCCAAAGTTACTCCCGTGCACGGTTTCTCGTTGTCGTCTTCTGCTTCCACAGGTGACCACGCCGGAATACCCCGATAGCGAATCGGTTTGGGTGCCACTAAAAAAAAACATCTGCTCATCACAGACTTAAAGTGTACTTCCTCCCTTCGCAACCACTCGCTTGCTTTTGGCAAATGCGGTGCCCCATCACGACGCGATGCTAATGGTCAGCTCGGTTTTCTCCTCCACGCCATTACTGGACTTCTCAGGCCGAGCCTTACTCACTACTACGGATTCATCTGCCACCTCGCACCAACGTGCATCTTGAGCTTCCTCTTGATGAACGCTTCC
>NZ_NPKW01001280.1:0-465 GCF_002265885.1 Vibrio sp. 03_296 | reverse complement strand
CAATCACTCCACACACTAAGTTCGAATCAGAAGTATACGTACTTTCTAAAGATGAAGGTGGTCGTCACACTCCATTCTTCAAAGGCTACCGTCCACAGTTCTACTTCCGTACAACTGACGTAACTGGTGATATCTCTCTACCAGAAGGCGTAGAAATGGTAATGCCTGGTGACAACATCCAAATGGTTGTTGAGCTAATCTCTCCAATCGCGATGGACGAAGGTCTACGTTTCGCGATCCGTGAAGGTGGCCGTACTGTTGGTGCTGGTGTTGTTGCTAAGATCTTCGCATAATTCTTTGAATTAAACGAAATCTTGCACTCTTCTTCAATTTGAAGAACAGCGCACAAGAAAAGAGGAAGCTTTGGCTTCCTCTTTTCGTTTATATAAAACATTAGCTCGTCTTAATAAACAAATAGTCTAAAACACGCATTACTTATTGTGGTAATGAGAATGATTATCCATT
>NZ_NPKW01000128.1:0-33304 GCF_002265885.1 Vibrio sp. 03_296 | reverse complement strand
AGGATAAGTAATGMCATCAAGAGGAGTAGGAAAAGCAGATAGAACTTTTCTTGAATTTTTAAATGGATGAGATATTTATCAATCCAACGAAATGGTATTTCTTTCATAATTATTATGCTCTTAGTAACCCACGGTCCTTTGTGGGGTGAATAGACTTAATAAATATATCACTCAAAAAAACGGAGAGGTATACGGATGGCAATAAGATGCGAAAAATTTGTGGTCTCTGGCATAGTTCAAGGGGTTGGATTTCGATACCACACCTCACATCAGGGTCTAAAGCTAAATTTAGTCGGTTATGCAAAGAATTTATATAACGGAGATGTCGAAGTGATAGCCTGTGGTGAACCACCGAAGATAGAAGAGTTTGCCAAATGGTTAGAACAAGGACCCAAAACGGCTCGCGTCGATGAGCTTAAAAGAGAAGAAATTACCTGTCGTGAATATCAAGGGTTTGAAATCCTGTAGCTGAGTGCTACAGGATAAAAATAGGGAGTTAGAGGCACTTTGCCGGTTTGGGTAAACCTGCCAGTTTGGTCGCTTGTTTTGCTGGCCCTTCTTTGAAAAGCTTAAAAAGATACTTGCTGTTGCCTTTTTCTGGACCGTGCGATTTTTCCATGGCTTTCACCAACATTCTCACCGCTGGTGAGGTGTTGAATTCTTCATAAAAGTCACGCACAAAGTGGATCACTTCTAGATGAGCATCTGTGAGCTCAATGCCTTCTTGCTCGGCAAGTATCTCAATCATTCCTTCTTCCCACTGAGTGTGGTCTAGTAGGTAACCTTGAGCATCGGTTTCAATTTGTTTGCCGTTGTAAACGAACATGCGCTATATCCATCGAGTCAATAAAGATGGGTATAGGGTAGCGTACACGTAAGGCGCTTCTCAACAAAAGAATCTCATACTTATGTTGAGCGAAGAAAAAGCGTGCAAATCGGGATTTTGTTTGGCAAATATAAATAGAAAAAGCCCGAAGCAATGCTCCGGGCTTTTGAGTTGATTTAACGCTAAACAATTAGTCGTCGTTCATAATGCCGAGAATACTTAGTAGGCTTGTGAACAAGTTCAAAATGTTTAGGTACATTGAAATCGTTGCACTTACGTAGTTGGTTTCTTCACCACGGACAATACGGCTGGTATCAAATAGGATGAAACCAGAGAAAACCAATGCAGAGACACTACTGATAACCAGCTGACCTAACGTTGAGCCAACAAAGATGTTGATGATAGCTGCAACGATAACAATGATCAGGCCTGCCATTAAGAAGTTACGCATAAAAGAGAAATCTTTTTTGCTTGTGATGGTATATGCCGAAAGACCGAGGAACACCATACCTGTCAAACCTAGAGCTTGAGCAATAATAGTAGGGCCGCTTGGGATTGAAGCGTAGTAAGTCAGCATTGGACCAAGTGCACCACCCATTAGTGTCGTAAAGACGAATGTCCAAACAATGCCCATTGATGAGTTAATGCTGCGTGGTAGTGCGAAAAATAAAATACCAATCGCAGCAACTTGCATCACAAGTGCCATCATTGGAGAAATACCGATTGCCATGGTTGCAACCGCTGCAATAGCACTGGTTACTAGTGTCATAGAAAGCAGGAAGTACGTGTTTTTCAATACCTTATTGGTTTGAAGTGTACTTTCCATGCTTGAAGTACGGGTAAACATAGGACTGTTCATAATCTTCCTCTTGAGAGTATGTTTAATTTATATGTCTATATATGAGGCCGATCGTTCCAAAAATCAAGCCTGACTTTATTCGTTACTAGCCAAAATGATAGTAGAAATAATGAGTTATGCATTATCCAGTTTGTAACACTTTATTTCCACTATAGACGAAAAAAAGAGGCGTTGAAGACGCCTCTTTTCAGTCGTGCTCACATTAGTGATGCAGAATTTGTGCAAGGAAGTTTTGCGTACGATCGGATTGAGGGTTCTCAAAAAACTCTTTCGGATTGTTTTCTTCAATGATTTCACCGGCATCCATGAAGATAACGCGATCCGCTACTTCTTTGGCAAAGCCCATTTCGTGGGTAACACACAACATGGTCATGCCTTCTTCTGCCAGCTCAACCATGACATCCAATACCTCGCGTACCATCTCTGGGTCGAGTGCAGATGTTGGCTCATCGAAGAGCATGACTTTAGGGCTCATACATAGTGAGCGGGCAATGGCGACTCGCTGCTGCTGACCACCGGAAAGTTGGCCTGGGTACTTATCTGCTTGCTCTGGAATCTTAACCCGTTCAAGGTATTTCATTGCAATGGCTTCCGCTTCTTCTTTAGGCATTTTCTTTACCCAAATTGGTGCCAACGTGCAGTTTTCCAAAACCGTTAGGTGAGGGAAGAGGTTAAAGTGTTGGAAACACATGCCGACTTCTCGCCTTACTGCTTCGATGTTTTTGAGATCTTCGGTTAGTTCAGTACCAGAGACCAGAATTTGCCCTGCTTGGTGTTCTTCCAATCGGTTAATGCAGCGAATCATTGTGGATTTACCGGAACCGGATGGGCCACAGATAACAATCTTTTCGCCTTTTTTAACATTCAGATTGATGTTTTTTAGTACGTGAAACTCACCGTACCACTTATTCATATCCTTCAGTTGGATCATGTAATCTTGTTGTTGCGTCATAATACGTCCTTGAGCTTTCTGAATTATCGTTTGTGACCGGTGTGTAGTTTATTTTCTAGCCATATCGAGTATCTCGACATGCCAAAACAAAATACCCAGAACACTAACGCGACAAATACATAACTTTCTGTAGCAAAACCAAGCCACTCTGGATCGGTGTTTGCGGCTTGTCCAATGCCCAATACATCAAACATACCGATGATCAGCACCAGACTGGTGTCTTTAAAGAGACCAATAAAGGTGTTTACGATGGACGGAATGGTAATTTTCAGTGCTTGCGGCAGAATAATTAAGCCCATTTTTTTCCAATACGTTAACCCCAGTGCATCGGCCGCTTCGTACTGGCCTTTCGGTATGGCCTGTAAGCCACCACGAACCACCTCAGCCATGTAGGCGGCACTAAACATCACCACACCTATCAATGCACGGATCAACTTGTCCGTCTCTGAGCCTTCCGAGAGAAACAGAGGTAGCATCACCGATGCCATAAACAGCACGGTGATTAATGGAACACCACGCCATACTTCGATATATACCGTACATAAGCTACGAATGATTGGCATATCCGAACGGCGACCCAGTGCCAAAGCGACACCAATCGGCAGTGAAACCACAATACCCACTAACGCAATGATCAAGGTGACCAGCAAGCCGCCCCATTTATGGGTATCAACAACTTCAAGGCCAAACACACCACCGTAAAGAAGTGCTGCAACGATAAATGGGTAGATGTTGACAAAGAATAGCCAAATCCACATTCGTTTTGGTGTTTTCTCATAGGCAAGTAGCACCGTGAAAATCGCCAGCGTAATGTAGAACAGGCGAGGGCGCCACAGTTCAGCTTCAGGATAGAAGCCATACATAAACTGATCCCAACGCACGCTGATGAATACCCAACAAGCTCCTTCTCGAGTACAGGCATCCCGTGTGGAACCGACCCAGTCAGCACTTAAAAAAGCCCAATCGGCAATATACCATAAAGCGCTGATAGCAAAGTATGCCAACACCAGCGTCACTACAGAATTGACCGGACTGTTGAATAGATTCTTCCTCATCCAACCGATAACACCTACGGTGTTTGCTGGCGGTGGAAGATCAGGTTGAAATTGATGTACTTTCATCTTATCTCTCCACCAAAGCAACTTTCTTGTTGTAAATGTTCATCAGTGCTGATGTGACCAAACTTAGCGTCAGGTATACCCCCATCGTCATTGCAATGATTTCGATCGCTTGCCCTGTTTGGTTGAGCGTCGTACCAGCAAAAACAGAAACCAAATCTGGGTAGCCAATTGCCATGGCTAAAGACGAGTTTTTGGTCAAATTAAGGTATTGACTGGTCAGTGGTGGAATGATGATGCGCAATGCTTGAGGAATGATGATCAGTTTCAGGGTGCGAGTTCTTGGCAGGCCAAGGGACATCGCTGCCTCAGTTTGACCATGGCTTACAGCATTAATGCCTGAACGAACAATTTCTGCAATAAACGCTGCAGTATAAATGCTCAGTGCCACCAACAGTGCTGCCAACTCAGGGATGATGCTGATGCCACCTTGGTAGTTGAAGCCTTTCAGTGCAGGATACTCAGCTGAGACTGGCATTCCAGAAACAAAGTAAACAAGCGCAGGAAAACCGACAATCAAGGCTAAAGCGATTCGCCCCATCGGTGTTTGTTGTCCGGTTAACTTTTGCTTATTTCTGGCCCACACGCCAATAAATATCGTCGCAATGATGCCCGCGAATAGCGCGGCAAAAATAAACGCACTTCCCGCCTCAAAAACGGGTTTTGGGAAAAACAAGCCTCGAACATTAAGAAAGATTGCTTCACCTAAACTGATACTTTGTCTTGGCGAAGGTAACGCTTGCAACACCGCGAAATACCAGAAGAAGATTTGCAGTAACAACGGGATGTTACGGAAAATTTCAATGTATATCGCCGCAAATCGACTCACCAACCAGTTTGAAGACAAACGAGCGATGCCGATAACAAAACCGAGTACGGTGGCTAATATGATGCCAAGAAATGACACTAAGGCCGTATTAAGGAGGCCGATAACGAACGTTCGACCGTAAGAAAAGGTTTCATCATATTCAATCAGCGTTAAACCAATGCCGAATCCGGCTTCTTGCGAAAGAAAATCAAAGCCAGTGGCAATGCCTCGAGCATTTAGGTTTGTTAACGCGTTATTGACGATGGTGTAGAAGAAAAATACCAGCGCCAGAATGGCTATGACCTGAAAGACGACCGAGCGAAAAGTGGGATTATAAAACAGGTTGGTGCTCGAAGACGGTTTGGCACTAACACCTGAAGACGTGTTTTTATCGGGTTTCATACAACAATAACCTCTAATCCATTTTTAGAAAAAAGGGCGGCACTGGTCCGCCCATTTCATCACAGATAACTGTTAACGGATCGGTGGCGCGTACATGAAGCCGCCAGCATTCCATAGTGCGTTAACACCACGAGAGATTTGCAGAGGAGAACCTGTACCGACAGTACGCTCAAAGCTCTCTCCGTAGTTACCAACTTGCTTAACGACTTGGTAACCCCAATCATCACGGATGCCTAGGCCTTTACCTTTCGGCCCATCAACACCTAGGATACGTTTCACGTTTGGATCATTAGATTTAAGCATCTCTTCTGCGTTTTTAGAGGTGATGCCGTACTCTTCTGCGTTGATCATCGCATTTAGCGTCCATTTCGCGATATTGAACCATTGATCGTCACCTTGACGAACCACAGGGCCTAGAGGCTCTTTAGAAATAATTTCAGGAAGAACCACCGCAGAGCTTGGATCTTGCAGGTTCAGGCGAAGTGCATACAGGCCAGATTGGTCTGTCGTCAACACGTCACAACGACCAGCGTCGAAACCTTTTGAGGTTTGAGCTGCCGTATCAAATACAACGGGCTTGTAGCTCATACCTGAATTACGGAAGTAGTCCGCTAAGTTAAGTTCAGTGGTGGTACCGGATTGAACACAAACGGATGCGCCATCAAGCTCTTTGGTGCTCTTGATGCCGAGGTCTTTTTTCACCATAAAACCTTGGCCGTCATAGTAGTTCACGCCAACAAAGTTCAAACCAAGCGCGGTATCACGGTGTAGCGTCCATGTTGTGTTACGCGAAAGAACATCAATCTCACCCGATTGCAGAGCGGTAAAGCGTTCTTTAGCCGTGAGGGGAACATATTTCACTTTAGTTTTGTCGCCCAACACTGCCGCCGCAATCGCTTGACAATATTCAACGTCAATACCTTCCCATTCACCTTTTGAGTTAGGGTTGGAGAAACCTGGTAGGCCAGTACTGACACCACAAGTTAAGAAACCTTGTTTTGTCACTTTGTCTAGAGTGCTTTCAGCAGCGAATGCATTTGACGACAACATAGCAGTAGATGCCGCTACCAATGAAGCCAGAATAGTGAGTTTATTTGCCATTTGTATCCTTCCTGTATGATCCAAGTTAAACCAGGTAACACCTGATACAACGTGCTCAATTGTTGTTGTGTGTGTCCTAACTGATTGACCTCCGTTCAAACGGCTGTTCGGAAATCAACTATTTATAAGCGTAGGAAAGGATTTTTGATTTCTCAACTGTATAATTTAAAAAGATTTTTGAGAGGAATCACAAACCCTGTGGTAATTAGAATGACCAAATGTTAACTGAATGTAAATAGTGCAATTGGTTACTGAAGTAGTGCAAGAGAGCTTTTGTCAATTATATTAATAGTATTATGGAATCAAGGGCTGTATGGTGGTGGTTGTTTGGAGTTATTCACTGCTTTGTGTTTAAAATTCGAACAAAAATTATTTGTTACATCGGTTTGTAATGATATTTATGCACCAAATCTGCTACGATGAGCGCTTTAGTCATAAAGAACAGACAGGGATTTAAATGCGATATTTTCCTCTTTTCATGGATCTAGAAAACAAACCCGTACTTGTTGTCGGAGGAGGGGAAGTTGCCAGTCGTAAAATTGAAGCACTGTTAAATGTCGGGGCGAAAGTAACGATTGTCTCGCCGACGTTGGTGGATGAGCTTCACCGTTGGGTGGAGGAAAACCGCTGTTACTGGGTGAAAAACTTCTATTCATCTGAGTTGATGGATGGCGCCTATGTTCAAGTCTGGGCGACAACCAACAATCCGTCTCTCAACCATCAAGTATATCGTGACGCGAAACAGCGTAACCTGTTGGTGAACGTTGTGGATGATAAACCGTATTGTGACTTCATTACGCCTTCAATGATCTCGCGTGGACGAGTGCAAATTGCCATATCCAGTGGTGGTGCTTCCCCTGTGTTGATTCGTAATCTCAGAGAATCATTAGAATCGGTTTTGCCACAAAATCTTAGTTTGCTGGCGGAATTCGCCGAATCAAAACGTGTGGCGGTTAAAGAACGATTCCCGACAGTCGAAGAACGTCGCATGTTTTGGGAGCTGTTTTTCGACTTACCAGAGGTAAAATCGTCACAAAATCATAGAGAGCTTGAAAGCTTGTTTGCACAGGCAATCAAAGGGGAGGTTCAACGAACTGCGCAATGCACTTGGATTGGTTGCACAGATGATGTTGAGATGTTACCTATTAAAGCCCTTCGTTACATGCAAAAAGCGGAGCTTGTGTTGGCGCCAGAGCAGATTCATCCTGCTTTTCTAGAAATGGTGCGTCGAGATGCTCAACGATTGAGTTATGAAACTCCGGCAGAACTTTCGGAGAAGATTCAACAAGCGAAGCTCGAACCGATTAAAATTTGCGTGTTATTTGCTAAAAACAGCCAAGAATTCAGCTTTCTTCAACAAGGTGATCTGATTATCTGATCACAACGCCTTTGCGCTTGCTTGTTCCTTTCATCAATCCACTGCGACGACACCATAACCGAATACCTTACGGTGTTGATCTAGTGGATTGATTGCAACCTTCCTTCACCTGTTTTCATGCTCGCGGCTTCCATCTTTAGCGGGCAAAAATTGAGAGCTTAGTGTCAGAGTTGAATAATGACGTTTGATCTAACTCAATCAAGTGTTTGATTACCCTTTTGGGGTAATAGAAAACGAACGCCATCCAGTTACATTACGCTTATATCTTCAGCGATTGTGCGCGCGGACAACTAGTATAAAACAAGTGCGACACATGAAGGCGATAGGTGAAGCAATGAGTGGAAGCAACAACAAAAAAACATCCGAAAGTCGAAGACGATTTCTTCGCGATTCCGTTAGAACATTTGCTGGTGTTGGTGCCGCCGCCACCGTTCTTGGCCTGCAATCTAAGCAAAGCCAGGCTCGTGGTGGTACTGGCGTTCCACTTCGTCCGCCGGGTGCCTTACCCAAAGGGGAGTTCGAAAAAGCCTGCACCCGTTGTGGTTTGTGTGTACAGGCATGTCCGTATGACACCTTGAAACTGGCGACGTTACTTTCTCCAGTAGAGTCGGGGACTCCTTACTTCCATGCACGGGAGATCCCTTGTGAAATGTGTGAAGACATTCCTTGCGTGGTCGCCTGCCCAAGTGGAGCGCTTGACCCGAATCTCACGGATATTGATGACGCTCGTATGGGGTTAGCAGTCTTAATTGACCATGAAAGCTGCTTGAACTGGCAGGGATTGCGCTGTGATGTCTGCTATCGAGTTTGCCCTGTTATCGACGAGGCCATTACGCTGGAGCACGTTCGAAATGAAAGAACCGGTTATCACGCGAAGTTGATCCCGACCGTGCATTCGGATAAATGCACTGGCTGTGGTAAATGTGAGCAGGCTTGCATCACCGAAGTCGCTGCGATCAAAGTCATTCCGCATGATCTCGCCCAAGGAAAAATAGGCGACCATTACCAGCTTGGGTGGGAGGAGATTACCAAGCCGTTGCAAAATACCGCCCCAGATACCAGTGATATGCCAACTGGCGCGTTGGAAACCTTGGGAGGAGCAAAATAATGGCGAAGAATTTAGCAAAAGATGCCGGTCGTGAAGCAAGAGAGAAGTTAGGTTGGTGGCATGCTCACCGTTTCCTTATATTAAGACGTTTGGCTCAGTTCTCCATTATTGGTCTGTTTTTACTCAGCCCAACGGTAAACATACTTAAAGGCAACCTTTCATCGAGTATGTTGTTTGATACCATTCCACTGACCGACCCTCTGATTTTCTTACAAATCGTCGCATCTGGACATATTCCAGAATTCAATGCGTTACTCGGCGTTCTGATTGTCGTTGTCTTTTACGCCATCATCAGCCCTAGAGCATTTTGTGCATGGGTGTGCCCGCTTAATGTGGTTACAGATCTTGCAGCTTGGTTAAAGCGTAAGCTTGAAATCAAGGCGAGCTTTCGTTGGAACGCTCAACTGAGATATTGGCTACTGGGTGCACTGCTTATTGGTAGCGCGGCTTCAGGCAGTGTACTTTGGGCTTGGATTGATCCTGTCGCCACGCTGCATCGAGGCATTCTTTTTGGAATGGGTGCAGGTTGGGTGCTGATCCTGTTGGTATTTATGCTTGATCTTCTGTTGGTCGATCATGGTTGGTGCGGCCATCTGTGCCCACTCGGTGCAACTTATGGCGTGATTGGACGAAAAAGTGTTCTGAGAATCTCTGCGGAAAATCGAGAAGCGTGCACCAAGTGTATGGATTGCTACAATGTTTGCCCAGAGCCAGAGGTATTGCGGCAACCATTAAAAGAAGGGGACAGAAGAGTCATGGATCAAAACTGCATCAGTTGTGGGCGTTGTATTGATGTTTGCCCCGAAAACGTGCTGGTATTTACACATCGCTTCAAAGACAAAGACAAAGACAAAGACAAAGATAAGGCGTAACGTTCCTGCCGCTAAAATAATCCTGTCGTTAATAATGAGCCCATCTTAATTGATGGGCTCATTATTTTCACATTAAGCCTTGGCTTGATTCCTCGGTGATCTTTGCTCAGCTTCGAGTTTTGCCACCTCTTCATCCAGTTCGCGTATTTTTGTCTCCATGATTTGATGACAATGATCAGCCAGCTGACGAGCTTGCTGTAGGGTGTAGCCCTTTGTGTCTATGGGGGGCAACATTTCAGTGATGACGACCCCATTTTTCCAGCGATTGAGCGCAATTTTGTTGTGCGTGGTGCTGACACACATTGGAATAATAGGAACGCCAGCTTCTATCGCCATACGAAAGGCTCCCGTTTTAAAAGGGAGTAAGCCGCGGCCTTTACTACGAGTCCCTTCAGGATAGACCCATACAGACAAATTCCGCGTTTGAATGGCCTCTGCCACTTGCGCGATGGTATCGCGAGCTTTTGACTTATTTTCTCTATCGATCAAAATGTTACCGGTTATCCAGTACAACTGGCCAAAGAACGGTACCCACAATAGGCTTTTTTTGCCGATCGTCACCGTTCGAGGAGGCAACATCCCAGGCGAAGTGACAAAATCAAAAACACTTTGATGATTGGAAACATAGACGGCATGACTATTTTGGTGAGCATGTTCAGCACCACGCTGAATCAAGGTCATTCCTACGATTTTATGCAGTTGATTAAACCAGCGACAAAACACATGCACGTGTTTGGGATCCCTTGGACTAAAAAGGCAGTAGATCAGTGCGGCGAGTGTTGTGACAACCACAAAGATGGCGGCAAGTAGAATGCGAATGAATGCGAGCAAGAGGCCCCCTGATATGAGAAGATTTGCTCGCAGTCTACTAAAGTAATCGCTCTAATAAAGTGATTTGTTCACATTTTTGTAACGAAGGTAAAGGAATAAGAATTAGCGGACTATTAGTAAAACGATTGCTTATCCTCTCATAAGGCGCTGAACAATTGAACTAATTCTATTTGTGGAAGACAATATAATCCTGTTTTAGCTTGCGATTTTTAGCGAGGCTTCAGAGCAAAGCATTGGTTAGGTCGACGCTTTAGAACGCGTACGTGACTGATAATCCAAAGGGGTGACGCTGACCAGTTTCTTAAACTCACGTTGGAAATGTGCTTGGTCACTGAAGCCTAAATCAAAAGCAAGATCAGACAGTGGTACCTTATGGTTATGGTTAATGTTGTAAACCGCGGACTGGCAGCGTATCGCACGGCTGAAGGCCTTTGGTGTCAGACCGGTGTCATTGCGAAAGGCGCGCTGTAACGTTCTAGCGGAGTAACCCGTTTTCTTGACCAGATCCTTTATCTGGAGATTGCCATGCGCTTGAGTCACTAGTGCGATCACGTCCATCGTCAGATAGGAGCAAGATCGACTATCAAATTGACTGACAAAATCATTGATTATGCGTGCTTTACTTATGAAACCATCGGATTCACAAACTTGTTCAAGAATGTGTTCGATTCCACCAACCAAATCGCTTAAATCCAAACGATTTGAAATGACTTCATCAACGTCCAGATTACGTAAATCTGGTATCACACCCGGGCGAAAGCGAACTCCTAAGTAGTTATGACCTTGTTTGAAATCCGCTTTAATTGCTTCAAGAGGAGAACCACAGATATAGGCATTTGGACTATCGGGGCTGCAGTCAAAGAGGAGATCGATACATCCATCTGGAATCGCAATGGTGGAATCCATATCGCCACTTGCATCAAATGAGTAGAAGTGCGAAGTCATTGCACTCTGTGGTGTCAGTAATGAATCAAAATGATTTGCGCCTAGCACGAACCAGGGTTGAACTGAGCGCAAGGAGGCAATTTTAAACTCTAGATTTGCATCAGGCATACTTTTCTACTCATTAAGCATCAGAGTATCAAAGTCCCATTCTGTTAATTAAATGTAAATTTATATTATTAATATGTTAATCATTTTTGTGACCTAGCCCATGACTTGTGTCGCAAAAATTCAATATCAATGCGTGCCTTCACTCTAGTATCAGGCTTAACAGATAAATCACTCAGTTAGTTGAATGAGTTTAAATAAGCCTTTATGACGATGCAGGGAAGTAGGAATACGTATGTCTAGTAATACAAAAATCGATTTTATCTACCTATCTGAACCAGACATGATCAAAGCCGGTGTAACGGATATGGCAGCATGTGTGGACACGATGGAAGAGATGTTCGCACTGTTACACCAAGGTGATTACCGCATGGCGGGACCAAATAATGATTCTCATGGTGCGATGATTACGTTTCCAGAAGAGTCACCAATCCCAACCATGCCAAAGCCAACCGCAGACCGCCGCTTGATGGCGATGCCAGCTTACTTAGGCGGTGATTTTGGTACGTGTGGCGTGAAATGGTACGGCTCGAACATTGCCAACCGCGAGAAAGATCTTCCGCGTTCCATCCTAATGTTCATTCTCAACGATATTGAAACCAGCGCGCCACTGGCGATTATGTCGGCAAACTTGCTTTCAGCTTATCGCACAGGAGCGATTCCTGGCGTGGGCGCTCGCTACCTTGCTCGTAAAGATTCCAAAGTGATTGGTCTGCTTGGCCCTGGTGTAATGGGAAAAACTTCAGTGGCTGCATTTATGGCCGCCTGTCCAAACATCGACACTATCAAGATCAAAGGTCGCGGCAAGAAGAGCCTAGACAGCTTCTTAACTTGGGTGTCGGCGACGTTCCCACAAATCACCAATGTAGAAGTTGTCGAGAGCGTTGAAGACGTCGTGCGCGGCTCAGACATCGTGACTTACTGCAACTCGGGTGAAACGGGTGACCCAAGCCTTTACCCAGAAGTGAAACGTGAGTGGGTCAAACCGGGCGCGTTTTTGGCAATGCCTGCAAGTTGCCGCTTAGATAAGGGCATGGTGCAGGACGATGTACGTAAAGTGCTTGATAATACTGGTCTCTACCAAGCTTGGTACGAGGAAGTGCCAAAACCTGCACACAACATTATCCCACTCGTTGGTGTTCGCTTTATGGACATGATCGAAGAAGGCAAGTTAACCATTGATGACTTAGAAGACCTTGGTTCGATTGTCGCGGGTGAAACACCAAGGCGCCAAAGTGAAGACGAAATCATCATTCTTTCTGTTGGTGGCATGCCAGTAGAAGACGTTGCGTGGGCAACCAAAATTTATCGCAACGCCGTCGAGAAAGGTATTGGCATCAACCTCAATCTTTGGAATCAACCAGAACTCAAATAACAACTCAGAACGCTAGGTTAGTCATTTAAAAGGAAGTCCCCATGACACGTATCGTAAAGGTAAAAACAGGCTCAAAACTGGAAGAAATCGCAAGCTACTCACGCGTAGTTGCGGTAGATAACTGGATTTTTGTTTCAAACACCGCTGGCCGTAACCCTGAAACGGGTGAAATGCCAAAAGACGTATTTGAGCAAACAGAGCAAGTGTTTACCAATATTGAAGTCGCTTTGGCGTCGGTTGATGCAAACCTGAAAGATGTCATCACGTCGAAAGTCTTTATTCAAAATCCAGACAACGTTCCGGCTGTGATGGAGTTTGTTGGCACTAAGTTTCGCGGTGTGAACCCAACCACCACGGTCACTTGTCCTCCGCTCGGCTCAACTATTTACGAAGTCGAAATTGAAGTGACTGCTTATCGCGGCGCATCACAGGCAGACGTAGAGGAAATCGTGCTTTCAAGATAGAGGCGGCTAAGGGCGCCGTATCGAGATGAGCGAGAGGTTAGGATGACAAAAAAAATCATACGACTGGAAACATCAAACGTTTTGCCGAAATCCACCGGAGTAGTGATTATCGGCGGTGGTATTGTCGGCGCGAGTGCTGCGCTGACATTAGCCGAAAACAACGTCCCTGTAGTTTTGATCGAGAAAGGTTATGTAGCGGGTGAGCAGTCATCACGAAACCTTGGCTGGATCCGCAAAACCAGCCGACACAAAGAAGATGTGCCTTTGGCGCTAGCAGCAGACCGTTTGTGGGCTGGTATGAGTCAAAGAGTTGGGCATGACCTAGGTTACAAGCAAGCAGGGATTATGTTCCTTGCTGACACTGAACAACAAATGGACATTTACCAAGACTGGTTGGACTCAGTGGATTCGTTGGATCTCGACTCCAAATTGCTCAGCAGCGACAAGGTTAACTCCATGCTTGGTAACAGCAATAAGTCATGGAAAGGGGCGATTTACACCCCTTCAGACGGACGTGCTGAACCGTGTATCGCAACAGTAAAAATCCTAGAAAAAGCAGTGGAACTCGGCGCGCAGGTAGTGCAGCACTGCGCAGTCCGAACGCTTGCTATGTCGGGTGGCCGTGTAAGCGGTGTAGTCACAGAGCAAGGTGAAATCAACTGCGAGCAGGTGTTGTTAGCGGGTGGCGCGTGGTCAAGACGCTTCTTGGGTAATTTGGGTGTCTCGTTGCCAACCCTACCACTGATTTGCTCGGTGATTAGAACCAAGCCAATGGATGGCCCGACCGATATTGCGGTCGGTGCGTCAAACTTCTCGTTTCGTAAGCATCACAATGGTGGTTTTGTGATCACGCAGCGCGGCGCGTTAGATGCACCTGTGTGCCTTGACCATCTGCTGATTGGCCACCGTTATCTTGAACAGTTGAAACACCAGCGTAGCTTTCTACGAATCAAACTCGGCAAGCATTTTGTCGATGATTTAAGAATGCCGCGCAGTTGGAAACCGGGCAGCGATACACCGTTTGAAAAGGTGAGAACGCTCAATCCAAATCACAACCAGAACCTTATCAACGAAGCAATGACCAATTTGCGCCAAGCCTATCCCGTGTTTGAACAAGCCGAGATAGACGAAGCGTGGGCAGGGTTGATTGATGTAACGCCAGACTCGAATCCAGTGATCGACCATGCCGCGGCAATACCGGGCTTGACTCTGGCCACAGGCTTTTCTGGCCACGGGTTTGGCACTGGGCCAGCTGCGGGGCATTTAGCGGCAGATTTAATCACGGGTAACGATCCGATTATCGATCCGACTCCTTATCGATTTAGTCGCTTGTAAGAGTAATTTTCGGGTTTGGAAAGCTCCTTAATCAGCTAGGTAGGAACTTGGTATGGCAGTAGAGATTGAAGCAATTGTGTACGCATCGGATGCAAATAAAGGCAGCCGCAAAGTGTTTGAAGCCGCGATTAACCAAGCGGTGAAGCATCAATCAAAAATTATCTATGTGCATGCGGTGAATAAGGCAGACGTGATTACGCCCGATATCTCTTATTCCTACCTGCCGAGCGACATCGATAAGCTGCATTCCGCTCAACACAGAAACGAGCTAATCGAAAAGCTTAAAACACGAATCCATCGATACATAAAGGAAAAGCTGACCGATCTGGATATTCAGGTTCAGTGTTCGATATGTGTTCAATTCGGTAATCCAGAGGAGGTGATTATCAACACGGTAAAGCAGTTTAATGCCGGACTGATTGTTATGGGCAATAGAAAATCCAGTGAACTGTCCAGAGTGTTTCTCGGTTCTACAGCCAACAAAGTACTGCAGAAAAGCGAAGTACCCGTATTGATAGTACCAATAGCGAAAAAATAGAAATGCTGGGCATCACCAGCTTCAGAGTACAAAAGGAATTATGATGAAAAGGACTAAACTGATTACTGCAATCGCACTTGCATCGATTTTTACACCACTCACCAGTGTTGCCGCAGACTACCCTAATCGCCCAGTAAAATACGTTGTGCCGTGGCCTCCGGGTGATTTGGAAGATGTGCTAACTCGCCTAATTGCAGAAGAGATGGCGAAAGAAACGGGCAAGCCAGCCACAGTGGTCAACAAACCTGGCGGCGCCGGAATCATTGGTGCAGCAGAGGTTTCACGTGCGCGCCCAGATGGTTTGACGATCGGCTCATTCGTTGCCGATATCCTCACTACGCACATTCTTTCTGGCAACGCACCGTTTGACCAAACAACATTCGAGCCTGTTGGGATCTTCCTAGATTATCCGTTTGTGATTGCTGCAAAAGCAGATGCGCCATACAACAACCTAAAAGAGCTAGCCGATTACTCGCAAAGTAATCATGTTTCTCTGGCTCACTTTGGTTACCAAGCGCTGCCAACCGCGATCACGTTTAAAGCGGCTGACAAAGCTGGGATTAAGTTCTCGTCAAACGCACCGTTTGATGCGATCAACTGTTCGACCTTAGCTAACGGCGATGCGGATGTGGTCAATACCGTTACGCAAACCATCCTCTCTTGTTTGAAGTCTGGCGACGTGAAAATCATCGCTTCGATTACGCACGAACGTTTAAGCATCAGCCAAGATGTGCCAACGCTTAAAGAGCAAACTGGAGTAGAACAAACCACTTGGAATGGCCTGTTTGTGAAGAAAGGCACACCTGACAACATCAAACAAGTGATTGCAGATATCGCTCAAAAAGCGCTTAAGACCGACAAAGTGACGGCGATCAGTCAAAACACTGGTGCCAACGTTTTTTGGATGGGTGGTAAAGAAGCACAGCAAGTAATTGATAACGACTTTGCCAGTGCCAAAGAACTGCTGAACTACATGAAATAAGTCCTTTGGGTGAGTAAACATATCTGGTTCATTTACTCACCCTTTTTTCAGGGAGTTGAACGCATATGACGATTGAAATCAACGAAGTGATTCTGGAGCAAGAGGACAACGCAGGTCTTGCGACAGAGAGTCTCCCATCACACTACTATTTTTACGTGCTTTCCTTTATTGGCTCGGTGGTACTGATATTACTTCAACCTAGTCAAGCAAAAGAGGTGCAAAACGCGCACGGTTGGTTCTCGCAGCCTTACATCGCGCCGTTGCTAGGCTTAAGTATCATCGCTCTGTTTAGTGGCATTTACCTATTGGTGAATACGATTAAGCACTATCACTGCTTAAGAAGCATTAATCCCATCGAATTGACCTTTAGTACCATCAGTCGGTATCGAACGGCGGTGATCATCAGCGGTTTCTTTTTCCTCTACATCTTCAGTTTGTCGGTGATTGGTTTCGCGCTATCCAGTTTTATCTTGGTGCTGACCATGCTTTGGATAAGCAACCTGTTCACTCGCTTTTGGGTGATTACTTCCTTTGTCTCCATCGCGATCATCGTATTGGTGTTTAGAGTCGCGATTGCGCTGTGGTTTCCGGATGTGTGGCTGTTCTCGTTCCTTCCCGACCAAATGGCTGACTTTGCCAATATGTATTTGTAGTAATTGGATGTTGTATCGATATGGACACTATTTTTCTCGGAATCAATGAAATACTCACCATGCAAGTCGTACTCGCCATTGTGTTCGGGGCGATTCTTGGTGTGTCGATTGGCTCTATCCCAGGGCTGGAACCCGCAGGCGTAATGGCGATTTTGCTACCAATGACGTTCAACGTTGACCCGTTACCAGCGGTCACTTTACTGCTCGGGGTATATGGCGGCGCTTGGTATGGCGGCGCGATCCCCGCAATATTAATGAATACTCCCGGCACGCCCGTTGCAGTGCTGACAACTTACGACGGCTATCCGATGACGCAAAAAGGCGAGGGTAAGCGTGCGCTGTCTATTGCGTACTCGTCGTCTTTCTTCGGTGGCATGGTCAGTGTGCTGTCTCTGGTTCTTTTAGCGCCTCTTCTATCACAAATCGCGATGCATTTTGGCTCGGCGGAGTTTGCCATGTTAGCCGCGCTTGGGATGATCTTTGTGGTTATGGCGCACTACAAACAAGCGTTTGCAGCGGCGATGATGCTTGGTCTAGGTATCTTCCTCGGTACGATTGGTATTGACCGCTCATACAACACCATGACGTATACCTTTAACCAAGAGTGGTTGTTCGGTGGTGTGCCACTGGTGCCAACGGTGATTGGTCTTTTTGCTATGTCTCAAGCGTTTGTTTTGCTATCGCAGAAAGGCAACGATTCGCAAGTCACGACTTATGAAGGCAAAGGGCGCTTTTCTGGAATGCTGGTGGTGATCAAGCATAAATGGACCGCGGTTCGTTCAGCAATTTTAGGCGTCATTATGGGATTGCTACCGGGTGTGGGCGAGTTTGGTTCGCAGTTCTTCTCTTATACCCTGGCGCAGAAACTCTCTAAGAACCCAGATAAGTTTGGCCAAGGCGCAGAGGAGGGCTTGATTGCCTCTGAAACATCGAACAATGCGGTGACGGCTTCAGTGATGGTTCCACTGTTGGCATTTGGTATTCCTGCCGATGCGTTGATGGCTATGCTGTTGTCTGTGTTTATGGTGCACAACTACACGCCGGGCCCAACCTTATTTGCCGAGCGACCAGAGTTCATTTCTGGCTTATACATCTCGCTGTTTTTAATCAATATCGTCGCGTTCATCTATCTGACTTTCAGCAGTAAATGGATTGCCAACCTAACGCGCATTCGCGGACGTTTTATCGGTGCGCTGATACTGGTACTCGGTTTTATCGGCAGTTATAGCCAAAACTACCAATTCTCTGATGCGCTTATCGCTCTTGGCTTTGCGGTGTTTGGTTACATTCTCAAACGCGAGCAGATCCCAGCCGTGCCAATCATCTTAGGTTTGGTACTTGGTCCGGTGTTTCTTGCCCGTACCAAGCAAGCACTCGGAGTCTCAAACGGTGACTTCTCAATCTTTTGGGACAGACCAATCAGCCTAGCTTTGCTGAGCATGATCGTCATTTCTATTGGCATCTTTGTTTACAGCATGGTTAGAGATAATCAAACAAAAACACAATAACGAACGTCGAAACGAAAGGAACTCACAATGAACCAATTTGGAATGACTATTGATGGTCAAACTGTACAAGGTGAAATGCCATCAAGCATCGTGCTCAACCCTGCAAACGAGCAAGAAGCGTTTACTGCGCCAGTGGCGTCAATTGCGCAGCTGAATAAAGCGGTTGAGAGCGCAAAAGCAGCGTACCCGCAATGGAGTGCGCTGTCTCAAGCTCAGCGCGATGGATACATCAACAAAATCGCTGATGTGATTGAACAAAACGCGGGTGAGTTGGCCGAGATTGTCGTCAAAGAGCAAGGAAAACCGACACAACTTGCACAGATGGAAGTGGGGGGGCGGTGGCTTGGACAAGGCACACTGCGAGCATTGAGATTCCGGTCGAAGTCTATGAAGACTCAGAAAACAAACGCATCGAAGGCCGTAGAAAGTCGATCGGTGTTGTGGGTTCGATTACGCCTTGGAACTGGCCTTTAATGATCGCTATCTGGCACATCATTCCAGCGCTGCGAATGGGTAACACAGTGGTACTAAAACCTTCAGAACTGACACCAATCAATACACTTAAACTGGGTCAACTGTTGCAAGACGTATTGCCTGCTGGGGTGTTGAATGTGGTGTCCGGCAGTGGCGATGTTGGCCGCGCAATGAGTGAGCATAAAGAGATCAACAAGCTGGTATTTACGGGTTCGACGTTGACTGGTCAAAACATCATGCAAGCGGCGGCGAAAAACTTAAAACGTTTAACGCTTGAGCTGGGTGGTAACGATGCGGGTATCGTGCTCCCAGGCGCGAATCTGGATGCGATTGCGGAAGGATTATTCGCCACCGCCTTCATTAATATGGGTCAAACTTGCGCGGCATTAAAACGTCTTTATGTACATGAATCTCAACATGACGAGCTGTGTCAAAAGCTGGCCGATATTGCCGAAAAACAAGTGGTGGGTGAAGGTAGCGCAGACGGCGTAACCTTTGGTCCAGTGCAAAACAGCCAACAGCTTGAGAAAGTGATCGCGCTGGTGGAAGAGGCAAAACAGCAAGGCGCCACGATTTACGCTGGTGGCGCACGACCAGATAAGCCGGGCTACTTCTTCCCGCCGACGATCGTCGGCAACGCGCAAAGCGGAATGCGTGTGGTTGAGGAAGAGCAGTTTGGCCCTGTATTGCCAGTGATTAAGTATTCAACAGTCGCGGATGCAGTAGCGGCAGCGAACAGCGTCGAAGTGGGCTTGGGTGGCTCAATTTGGGGGGATGTTGAGCAAGCGAGCGAGTTAGCCTCCAAGTTGGAATGTGGTTCGGTGTGGATCAACGGCCATGCGGAAGTTTTGCCTCACGCGCCATTTGGCGGCTGCAAGATGTCTGGCTTTGGCGTGGAGTTTGGCCTAGAAGGGCTACTCGAAAACAGCCTGCTGCAAGTCGTAAACATCAATAAATAGGGTGCTTTTCTAAGCTCAATAAACCTAGATACCTCTTATCAGCTTTATCGCTGGCAAGGGGTATCGACCGTTCCTCTATGCCTATTTTTAATCTGTGATCCTCAATCGGCGGTCGGTTTATTTTCACCTAACAAAGCCAGCCAGTGGGCGAGTCGGCGAATTTTTGGCATCACAGTAAGGTTAAGAGCGAACGCGACAGGCCAAGCGACAAAGAACGAATCTCGCCACGCACTCAACCAGTGCAGATTTAGCCCGACTTTACTCAGTGATATCACCCCAGACATCATCAATGCCATAAACAGCGAGCCTAGAATTGCTTGGATTAGAATCTCTTTCTTACTCATTTCCCTATCTCTAATTTGCTACGAAAAGTGCAAGTGATTACTACAAGTGTCTATTCATTCCTGAGCGGCTTTTTTGCATTATTATCCCAGCTACAAAGCAAATAGATAAATAAAACGATAAGTCAGTACTCAACAAGAATAAGGAATTACTATGTCTCTACAACAGGATTTTCGCGACGCAATGTCTAAACTTGCTGCAGCAGTGAACATTGTCACTACAGGCGGCGTGGCTGGTACTGTCGGTATTACTGCTACTGCGGTTTGTTCAGTCAGTGACTCACCTGCAACGGTTTTGGTCTGCGTTAACCGTAACAGCGCCTCTAACGCCATCTTCAAGAAAAACGGCAACATGTGTATCAATGTTTGTGCAAGCGAACACCAAGAAATGTCGATGCATTTCGCGGGTATGACGGGCCTTGCAATGGAAGAGCGTTTTGCCCTTGAAGGCTGGAAAAACAACGCAGACCAAGTTCCAGTTTTACACGGGGCTCTCGCAACACTGGAAGGCAAAATAGCTTCTAGCCAGGAAGTTGGTACGCACACAGTGTTTTTTGTTGAGTTACACACTATCCACTCGAACAACAAAGACGGTTTGATTTACTTTGACCGTGAATTCAAGAATGTTGATGCTCGTGAAGTAGTTGCTGCTGTCGCTTAACACCGAAGTGTTAGCATCAAAACCTGCAAAAACACCCACTTTACGTGGGTGTTTTTTATTTGGTTTGAATGGCGATCAGCTCGTTGAGTAGGTCAGACAACTGCTCATATTTACTTTCGCCAAGCGCTTCTTTTAACGCAACGTATTGCTCCTCAATTTGAGGTCGAAGCTGTTCGACTAGGGCTGCGGCTTTGTCAGTCATATGAATGTAGAACTGACGGCCATCATGGGCTGACTTTTGCTTGGTCACCAGTCCTTGCTTCTCTAGACGGCTAATAATGCCGGTTAAGCTCGGGCTGAGAATGCATGTCTCTTTTGATAGGGTAGAGAAATCGATCGAACCCTTAGTATCTATCACTCTTAAAATGCGCCATTGCTGCTCTGTTAAGTCATTATCTGCCAGAACAGGGCGAAAGAAGTGCATTGCAATATCTCGCGCTTTAAGTAATTGAAGTGGTAGAGAATTTTCGTATTTAGTCACTTAACTAACCTTATTTTTACTCTTTCTAGCCAACATTTATGCCAACGTTGTTGGATAATACGACTCATCCCTGCGCATATGCTATTACAAGATATAACCTTGGTCTAATGGTAATGGCGTTAGTGTCCGAGTAATTAAACAAAAAAAGCTCTTTAACCAGTAAAGAGCTTTCTAACATCAATAAAGCATATTCGGCAGGTACAGGGCGATAGCCGGCACCAGCACAATCAATGCTAATCGAACCATATCCGCTACCCAGAATGGCAAAACGCCTCTAAAGATGGTTGCGGTATTTATGTCTTTAATCAGCCCTGACAGAACGAATACGTTGAGTCCAACAGGTGGGGTGATCAAACTGATTTCGGTGACTACCACCACGATGATGCCAAACCAAATCGGGTCAAAACCAAGCTCGACAATGACAGGGTAGAAGATAGGTACTGTCAGCAACATCATCGACATGCTTTCAAATACACAACCCAAAATAATGTAGATAACCAGAATAAGTCCGAGTGCCATCATTGGGGTGACATTGGCGGTTTGAATTAGCTCAACCAATGCAGTTGGTAAGCCCGCGCGGTTGACGAAGTTCGATAAGATCAACGCTGAAATGACCACTGCGAATAGCGAAGCAGAGGTCTTTGCCGTATCGATGAGGATTTCACGTAGTACAGTGTAATTTAACTTACCACGTACACCTGCCAACGCAAAAGCGCCACACGCCCCGATACCCGCGGCCTCGGTCGGGGTAAACGCACCAATGTAGATGCCGCCCATCACGATCACAAACAGCAGCAGGGTAGAGAAGATGCCTTTTAGTGCAATCAAGCGGCCTTTCCAACTGACTCTTTCACCCGGAGGGGCGCTTTCGGGCTTACGTGATACCACCCATTGCACGGCAAGGAGGTAAAGTACGATGCCGAGTAACCCAGGTAAGAAGCCTGCGGCAAACAGTTCACGTATACTGGTTTCGGTCAATAGACCGTAAATCACCAACATCACGCTTGGCGGAATCAAAATCCCTAACGTGCCACCTGCCGCGATAGAAGCAGAAGCCAACCCGTCAGAGTAACCGTATTTACGCATTGGTGGCATGGCGACTTTTGACATGGTTGCCGAGGTCGCAAGGCTAGAACCACAAATCGCAGAAAAGCCGCCACATGCGAGGATCGTCGACATCGACAGACCACCGCGACGATGACCAACAAAGGCATTACACGCTTTGTACAACTCGTTGGAGATACCCGCTTTGGTGACGAAGTTACCCATCAAAATAAACAGTGGAATCACGGACAAACCGTAGTCTTGACCTGTGTCGATAATGCGTCTCGCCGCCATCGACATGGCTGCGGTCCAATTGTAATCATTGATATACCAAAAACCGATGAAACCGATCACACCCATCGCAAACGCGAGAGGTAAACGCAACAATATCAGTGCAATCAGTACTGAAAAGCCAACAATAGATTCGATCATTTAGGCCTCCTTGCCTTTAATGCTAATGTCTGATTCAGAGGGCTTTCCAAAGAACATTTGCTTGGTGTAACAACCTGCGTTGAACAGAGTTAAGGCTCCGCCGATAAAACCAGTAATCGAAATCAGGTAGGTGACATAACCCAATGGCAGTTCAAGAATTTCCGTTACTTCCTCGTATTCAAGCGAACGACCCGCTAGCTTCCAGTTGGTTGCCGCGACCAAAATCAGCGAACAAGCACAAATAAGATTGATGATGATCTGACGCAAACTGATCCATTTGCTTGGAAAGTAGTTATCCAGCAAATCGACGCAGATGTTCTCTTCCTGCCATGAGACCAAAGGGAATGCCATAAAGACCATAATTGCGAGCAAGACTTCAACCATCTCTGTTGATCCCAAAATGGGAGCATTCAGTAGGTTTCGAGACACCACGTCAATAAACGTGATGACCATCATCAGGAACAAGCTCAAAGCAGCGAGGGAACCAAGCCCTCGCTCAATGGCTTTAGAAACACTAAAACCAGACATCGCGTTACATTCCTTTCGCTAACTGTTGGTTGAAGAACTGATACGCTTCTTGGCCATTTACTTTGCGCTTTTCTGCTACTTTGTACCAATCCTGAACAAGGGGTTCGCTGGCTTGTTTTAGCTGAGTGATCATCTCTGGTGTTGCTGGCGTAAAGGTATGACCGCTTTGTAGTGCATCTTTGTAAGCGCTTTGGTCTGCGTTATCCCACATTTGGCCAAATAAGCGAGAAAGTTTTTCACCAGAGACTGAGCGGATCGCTTCTTGGTCTTTCTTAGAAAGGTCAGCGAAGGTGTCACGGTTCATAATGATCGCAAAGCTACCGCGGTACAGCCCTCCAGGGATAACCAACGTATTGTCGGCCACTTCGGCTAAACGGAATGAACTCAATGCTTCAAACGGTAGATAAGCGCCTTCTACCACGCCTTGAGACAGCGATTCGTAGACTTTATTGGTTGGAATAAACACGGGTGTGACTTTCATGTCTTTCGCCATGGTCGAGATAACCCCACCGCCGACGCGAATCTTCTTACCTTCAATGTCACTGAGCGCGTGAACTGGTTCTTTAGTGATAAGTTGACCCGGTCCATGAACGCTCAACCCCATCACTTCTACGCCACGGTGCTCACGGCCTTTCTGCAAGTATTTTTCGTATGTTCGCCAGTAAGCCATCGACATCAACTCAGAGCTGCTTCCTTCGACAAAAGTCGGGATTTCAGGCAACTGAGTCAATTGGAAACGACCCGCTTTGTGACCATGAAAAATCCAAGTGACATCACCAATGCCATCCGTAACAACATCGATTTGTGTATGAGGTGGGGCAAGATCGTATTCGACTTTCAACGTCACTCGGCCCTCAGTGGCTTCTTCAATCCACTGACCCCAAGTCGGCCAAACAACTTTGTTGATGCCGTGGTTTGGTGATCCCCAAGTGCTGACTTTGATGATTTTTTCTGGTTCCGCATGTGTCGACATAGAGCTCATTAGCAAAAGTGCTGATGTGGCTACTGAAGCGATTTTATTTACTCGCATGACGCTAGTCCTTTTCGTTCACGTTAGGTGGGTTTGCTCACTGAGTGAGTCATAGTGACTTTTAATTAATATATTAACTAAAAAAGGGCAAAGACAAATCGGAATGTTAATGAAATGTGGAAAATATACTTAATGTGTTAATTAGATCAATTTATGGAAAATAATTTGCCCATTTTGATGATTTTCTTGCCTGAACTCGAGAATCAGGAGGCGAAACTACATGAATTTTTGTGATTTAGGTTGCAATTCTAGTGAAATGTAAAACTCGTAATTTCATCTTTTAATAAATGATTTAATTTAAGTAATTGATATTAAATGACTAAATTCCTCATCATCTTAAATTGGACAATACTTAATATATTAAATAAAGTATTTAACATGTTAATTAAGTTTGTCGACTAGTAGCACGATACGCGTACGCCAGAATGAGCAACTAGCGATAACAAATGTCGGTCGATATAGAAAAAGGAAAATAGAATGTTAACAAAGGAGCAGTGGCAAGAAGCGGCTGAACGACTGTACCACGCAGAGAAACAGCGTGAACAAATCTCTGCGCTAACGCTGCAGTACCCAGAAATGACGATGGATGATGCTTACCAAATTCAGAGTGAATGGGTAGGGCGCAAGGTGAGCGAAGGTGCTCAGGTCAAAGGTTATAAAATCGGCTTAACGTCTCGTGCTATGCAAATGGCGGTCAATATTGATCAGCCTGATTACGGCGTACTGCTTGACGATATGTTCTTCCCTGATGGCGCGCAGATTAAAGCGGATGACTTCCTTGACCCCCGTATTGAAGTGGAACTGGCGTTTGTCCTGAAAGAAAAGTTAGAAGGTGACAATGTCACTATTTTCGATGTGCTTAATGCCACGGATTATGTTGTACCTGCATTAGAGCTCATTGCAGCACGTTGCCATCGTACCGACCCAAACACGGGTTACACCCGCAAAGTCTACGACACCATCGCTGATAACGCGGCAAATGGTGGGATTATCTTAGGCGGTCGACCAATCAAACCAACGGAATTCGATTTACGTTGGGCAGGGGCGATGCTTTACCTCAATGGTCAAATTGAAGAGACAGGCTTGGCGGCAGGAGTGCTGGGCCATCCGGCTAACGGCATCTGCTGGGTATGTAAACGTTTTGCGCCACATGGTGTGTCTCTTGAACCGGGACAAGTGATTCTAGCGGGTTCATTTACTAGACCCGTCGCGGTTAAAGCAGGCGACACGATCCACGCTGATTTTGGTCCACTTGGCGGCATTTCAGTGAAGTTTGTGTAGAGGTGGCTATGTTACCGATTAACCAATTTAAGCAGCAATTGCATGAGCCTCAGACTCTTTGGGGATTATGGCTTGGTCTGCCAGATACCAGCTGCGCGGAAATCTGCGGTAGCGCGGGTTTTGATTGGGTGTTGATTGATGGTGAACACGCTTCTTTCGACTTAACCAGCATCAAGCTGCATTTACAGGCGCTTGCACCACATTCGGCGTCACCGATTGTGCGTGCTGAAGAAGCGAATCCAACTTTGATCAAACGCCTATTAGATATTGGTGCTCAAACCTTGCTATTGCCGATGATCAACACCAAACAACAGGCCGAGCAGGCGGTACGTGCGTCTTACTACCCGCCAATGGGTGAACGCGGTATTGGCGCAGCCTTGGCGCGTGCGTCTCAGTGGAATCGAATTCCGAATTACCTGCACCAAGCAAATGAACAAATTAGCGTGCTGTTGCAAGTCGAAACGCAACAAGCGATCGACAACATCGAAGAGATCGCAGCGGTGGAAGGGGTAGACGGCATCTTTATTGGCCCGTCTGACTTATCCGGCTCAATGGGGCATATCGGCAATCCGTTGCACCCTGAAGTGGTCGCTGCGATTGACCACGCAATTGAAGTGATTCAAGCCCACGGTAAAGCGGTCGGCATTCTGAGCTTAGACCCGGCGCAAGCGCAGCAATACGCTAAACGTGGGGTGAAATTTATTGGCGCGGGTGTCGATACCTTGCTGCTTAGAGCTGGCGCAGAGTCACTCGCGCAGTCGCTGAAACAGCAGTTATCTGAATCGAACAAGCTCGTCGACAACGTTTATTAATTCGTAGAGTCAGAAACTAGAGAACAAATAATGAATACACAACTACAAGGAAAAGTGGTGTGCGTGGCGCTAAACGACGCTGAGCAACTGCAATCGATGCAGACCACCTTTGAACAAGCGCCATACAAAGCGTTACCGACTCAACCGGTACTCTACTTTAAACCGCACAACACGTGGAACCACGCCCAACAGCCGATCGCGTATCCAAAAGGCGACGAGTTGGTTGTCAGTGCAAGTGTTGCACTGATTATTGGCGAGCGTTGTTGCCGCGTGAATGCTCAGTCTGCATTGGATTACGTCGCAGGAGTGGCTCTGCTACATGATTTTTCTCTGCCAGAAACCAGCTACTACCGCCCAGATATTAAGGGTAAGTGCCTCGATAACTCGGCAACACTAAGCCAAGCGGTCATGGTGTCTGATATCGGTGATTTATCACAACAAACAGTGACCACTTATATCAATGACAAGCAAGTGCAATCACTGCCGTTATCGCGCCTTGAACGTTCAGCAGAACAGTTGATTGAGTTGATTTCACACATCATGACGCTAGAAAAAGGCGACGTGATCGCAATTGGTTTTGCAGGGGAAAGAACCAAGCTCGCACCGGGTGACGAAGTTCGCTCAACGTTGGGTGAGTCAGTAGAGTTGGAGAATCAAGTAAAAGGAGAGGCAGCATGAAACGCGCACGTATTGAATATTTGGGAGATGTGCTGTCCGTTACAATTGACGATGGTGACAATGCGATAACCGCAGATTGTCGCACGATTCCGGCAGGTCAATTTACTTGGCTATCACCAATCGAAAACCCAGGCACCATCTTTGCCCTTGGTCTGAACTACGCGGATCACGCTTCTGAATTGGCGTTTGAGCCACCAAAAGAGCCGCTTGTGTTCTTAAAAGGTGCCAATACGCTGACGGCGCATCAACAACCGTCATACCGCCCGAATGATATCGAATTCATGCATTACGAGTGCGAATTGGTCGCGGTTGTCGGCAAAGAAGCACGCAACGTGAAACGTGAAGACGCGATGGATTACATCCAAGGTTTCACCGTCTGCAATGACTACGCGATTCGCGATTACCTAGAAAACTACTACCGTCCAAATCTACGTGTGAAGAGCCGCGATTCTTTGTGCCCAATCGGCCCTTGGATTGTCGATTGCGACGACATCGAAGACGTTAACAACCTCGCGCTCACCACTCATGTAAACGGCGAGTTGACGCAGCAGGGTAATACCTCAGACATGATTTTCGATGTGCCGTTTTTGATTGAATACCTCAGCAGCTTTATGACCTTAAAACCGGGTGATTTGATTGCAACTGGCACACCAAAAGGTCTTAAAGACATTCAGCCCGGCGATGTTGTGCGCTGCACCATCGAAGGTGTAGGCAGCCTTGAAAACCCAGTGTTGACGGAAGATGACTTTTACGCGCGCCGTACAGTAGAACAGTAAGGAAGTGACATGACTCAACAGCTTGAACAAAATTTAGCGACAGCGCAGAAATACCTCGCGCGTTTTCGTGACAACACACTTGGCCACTTTATTAATGGCGAGTGGACGTTAGGCTCAAAAGGCGAAACCTTCGATAACCTTACCCCAACGGACAATACTTCGCTGGGAAAAGTGGTAAAAGGAACGGCCGAAGATGTAGACGCAGCGTGCAAAGCCGCACAACAAGCGTTTGTTGCATGGGCAGAGATGCCTGGTGCGGAGCGCAAGAAGATCCTACACAAACTTGCAGACAAGATTGAGCAGCGCGCGGAAGAAATCGCGCTGGTTGAATCGATGGACTGTGGCCAGCCTTTACGCTTTATGCGTCAGGCGGCCATTCGCGGCGCGGCGAACTTCCGTTTCTTTGCGGACAAATCACCTGAAGCGAAAAACGGTTTGTCACTGCATCAAGATACGCACACAAACTACACCATTCGCACGCCAATTGGCCCTGTCGGTGTGATCACGCCGTGGAATACGCCATTCATGCTATCAACATGGAAGATTGCACCAGCACTGGCGGCGGGTTGTACCGTGGTTCACAAACCCGCTGAATTCAGCCCATTAACCGCGGCGATTTTGGCTGAATGTGCCAAAGAAGCTGGTCTACCTGATGGCGTTTGGAACATGGTGAATGGCTTTGGTGAAGTTGCCGGTAAAACACTGACAGAACACAAAGCAATCAAAGCGGTCGCGTTTGTCGGTGAAACTGTGACTGGTTCAATGATCCAAGCGCAAGGTGCACCAACACTGAAACGCGTGCACTTTGAGCTTGGCGGTAAAAACCCAGTGATCGTATTTGATGATGCGGACTTTGAACGCGCGCTCGATGCAGTTGTATTTATGATCTACAGCCTCAATGGTCAACGTTGTACCAGTTCAAGCCGTCTGCTTATCCAAAACGGCATCAAACCGAAATTTATTGAAGCACTGAAACAGCGCGTTGAATCACTGCAAGTTGGTCATCCACTAGACCCAGAAACGGAAGTCGGCCCACTGGTTCATCAATCCCATTACAACAAGGTCATGAGCTACATGGCGGCGGCCGAAGAAGGCGGCGCAACCATCGCAGTGGGTGGGCGTAAGCTACCAGAAAAAGGCGCAGGCAACTACCTGACCCCGACTCTCTTTACTGACGCAGACAACACGATGCGAATCGCACGTGAAGAGATCTTCGGTCCGGTACTGACGTGTATTGGGTTTGATAGCGAGGAAGAAGCGTTAGAGATCGCCAACGATACTGACTACGGCTTGTCTGGTTATATCTGGACCTCCAACACCGGTCGTGCAATGCGCATGGCAACCAAAGTGGAAGCGGGCATGATCTGGGTGAACTCGGAGAATAACCGTAATCTGCCATCACCATTTGGTGGCGTGAAGATGTCTGGTATTGGTCGCGATGGCGGTGATTGGAGCTTCGATTTCTATATGGAAACCAAGAACGTTTGTATCGCTCACGACTTGCACCGCGTGCCAACGCTTGGCAAGTAAGCGAAGAAGAACCGAAGACTTAGCTAATCTCGGGCTCTGACACGAAGCCCGAAAGGAGAACAAAGTGCCACATTTTATTATGGAGTATTCGCCAAACGTTGAAACGGATATCGATATTCCGGCTTTGATGCAGGCGATTCACCGCGAAGCGATTGACACAGGCGTGTTCCCGAAAGGCGGAATTCGTACGCGTGCAATCCAATGCGATTACTACTTGGTTGCTGACGAAGATCCGGAAAACCGCTTTATCCACCTCACAGCAAAGGTTGGCGTGGGGCGAGACATGGAAACCTTGAAAAATGCAGCGCAGCGAGTATTCGATGTGTATTGCGAGTTCTTGTCTGAAGCGTTTGAGACGCACTACCTCAGCATTGGCTTTGAGATGGTCGAACTTCATCCGCAACTGAATTTCAAGAAGAACAATATTCACCAAAAACTGGCGCAGGCTGCTCAGTAGCCTCAGGCAAATTTGGTTTAGGAAAGAGTAGATGGATCAGCTTAGCTATGTGGTGATGACGATATTGCCAGTGTTTCTGGTTATCGGTGTTGGCTATGTTGCCTTTAAACGAGAAATCATCCCCCACAATGGCCATAAAAGCTTAGCGGCGTTTGTGTTCAATTTTGGCTTGCCAGCGGCGATTTTCAGTGCGCTAAGCAGTAAGCCACTTGAACAGATTTGGAATACCGATTACATCATCGCCTATACCTCGGGCTCGTTGTTGGCGTTTGGATTAGTCGCAGCGATTGCGCTGCTTAAGTTGAAAAAATCGCCCTGTCACGCCGTGATTTTGGGCTTAGGCGGGAGCTTTTCCAACAGTTTATTGATTGGCTTTCCAATCATCTATTTTCTGTTTGGTACCCAAGCGTTAGTTCCATTCTCGCTTACGCTGGTGGTCGAAAATCTCATCATGTTGCCTTTGTTGTTAGCGTTGGCGGACATGGCGAACCGAGAGAGCAAAGGCAGTCTGAAGAAAACAGTTTTTGAGACAACGAAAAACTTGGCGAAGCATCCCATCGTGATTTCGATTGTGCTAGGCATGCTCTGTTCGGGACTCAATTGGCAAACTCCAGAAACGGCGGCGCGCATTATCGATATCTTGGCGAGCACGGTGACGGGCGTGGCGCTTTTCACCATTGGTGGTGGCTTGGTAGGGGTGAAGCTATCGGGTATGAAACAAGAGATCAGCTTGGTGATGTTGGCCAAGTTGGTACTGCATCCAGTGATTGTGATGCTGTGTTTAATCGGTTGGTTTGAACTTGATCCAACCATGAGTGCAGTCGCGGTGATTTTGGCCAGTATGCCGATGTTTGGTGTGTATGCCGTCATCGGACAAAGGTACAACCTGGGAGGTATGTGCGCAGCAGTATTACTACCGACCACTCTGTTAGCGATGGTGACCGTGAGTGTTATGACCACCTTCGCGCTGACACTATTTCAATAAGATCAGTAATTTGGAAGATCAAAACAATAACGAAGCATTGTGCGAGCAACGTATTAAACAATGCACTAGGTAAAAGGAAATTAAGAATGGGTAAACTCTGTATCGCGGCTAAAATTACGCACGTCCCGACCATGATCATGTCAGAGCAACCAGGCCGTTTATTCGGTTGCCGCCAAGCCGCTATTGATGGTCACAAAGAAATTGCCAAAATGGCAAAAGAGATGGACGTAGACACTATCATCGTGTTGGACACACACTGGTTGGTGAACGCTGGTTATCACATCAACTCAAATGACTCGTTTTCGGGCAACTACACCAGTCACGAGTTTCCACACTTCATTCAGAATCTCGAGTATCAATACCGTGGCAATCGCGCGCTCGGTGATTTGATTGCAGATAAGGCGACGGAAAAGGGTGTGTTTACCCTTTCTCATCAAGTGGATTCACTCGATTTGGAGTACGGCACGTTAGTTCCAATGTGCTTTATGAATCAAGACAACCACTTCAATGTTGTTTCTGTAGCGGCTTGGTGCACGGTTCACAGCATTGAGTCGTCTCGCATTCTTGGTGAAGCGATTCGCGAAGCCGTGGAACAGAGCGATAGCCGAGTAATGCTGCTTGCCTCTGGTTCATTGTCGCATCGAATTTGGGACAACGATGAATACGAAGCGAACAACGGAACGTTTACGATTTCAAAAGAGTTCAACCGCCAAG
Organism: Vibrio sp. 03_296; assembly: GCF_002265885.1. Lineage (NCBI taxonomy): Bacteria > Pseudomonadati > Pseudomonadota > Gammaproteobacteria > Vibrionales > Vibrionaceae > Vibrio > Vibrio sp. 03_296. The sequence goes on along the minus strand of NZ_NPKW01000128.1, from coordinate 1,961 downwards.
TTGATTTACGTGTGCTTGAGCTATGGCGCAATCGCGATTACAAGACCTTCCTAGAAATGCTGCCTGACTACGCCGCGCTGTGTTCAGGTGAAGGTGGCATGCACGACACCGCAATGCTGTTTGGTGCATTAGGTTGGGATCAATACCAAGGCGAAAGCATGGTGATCACTGAGTACTTCCCAAGTTCTGGTACTGGTCAGGTTAACGTTGTGTTTGAGGTTACGGAGTAAGACATGAACTTAAATTACCCAGAGCTGTTTCAGCAGCGCTGCTATATCGACGGTCAGTGGGTGGCTGAAAGTGGTCAAACTCAAACGGTAACCAATCCGTCAACCGGAGAAGTCATTGGTGAGATTCCGATGTTCGGCGAACAACAAGCAGAACAATCCGTCGCAGCTGCGCAAGCCGCATTCGAGCTATGGAAAAAGACCACAGCAGATCACCGAGCGGACGTGTTGCGCAGATGGTATGAGCTAATGATGGGCAATATTGACGACTTAGCGGCCATTTTAACCATGGAGCAGGGTAAGCCATTTACTGAAGCGAAAGGTGAAATCACCTACGCGGCAAGCTTTGTCCAGTGGTACAGTGAGGAAGCACGCCGTGCGTATGGTGAGATCATCCCAAGCCACCGCGAAAACGGCAAGATTGTCGTCACCAAAGAGCCAATTGGCGTGGTTGCCGCGATTACACCGTGGAACTTCCCTGCGGCGATGATCACGCGTAAAGCGGCTCCGGCATTTGCGGCTGGTTGCTCTATGGTGCTAAAACCAGCACAAGAAACGCCGTTTACCGCGTTGGCATTGGCTAAGCTAGCGGAGGATGCCGGGCTGCCAAAAGGTTTGTTCAACGTGATTACTGGTGATTCACGTGCGATCGGCGGTGTGTTTACCAGCGATAAACGTGTGCGTAAAGTCTCGTTCACGGGCTCGACCAATGTCGGCAAAATCCTGATGAACCAATCTGCTTCAACCATCAAAAAGCTAGCATTGGAGTTGGGTGGCAACGCGCCATTTATCGTGTTTGACGACGCCGATATTGATGCTGCGGTTGAAGGTGCGATGATCGCTAAGTTCCGCAATGCGGGTCAGACTTGTGTGTGTGCCAACCGTTTGTTTGTTCAAGATGCGGTGTACGACGAGTTTGCCGAGAAACTGGCCAACAGAGTGAAACAGCTCAAAGTCGGTGATGGCTTTGCTGATGGCGTAGCGATTGGTCCTTTAATTAACAGTAGTTCGGTCGCAAAAGTGCAAGAGCATGTTGATGATGCGGTTGCAAAAGGTGCAAAGGTGCTGTGTGGCGGATTGCTTAATGACGATCAACTGTTTGTAGCTCCGTACGTGTTAACAGACATGAGTGACGACATGCTGGTCGCAGAGGAAGAGACGTTTGGCCCGGTAGCGCCGCTGTTTAGGTTTAAAGACGAAGCGGAAGTGCTTGAACGCGCGAACGATACGGAATCTGGCTTAGCAGGCTACTTCTACACTCGCTCACTTGGTCGTGCTTGGCGTGTCGCAGATGCGCTAGAAGTCGGTATGGTGGGGATCAACGAAGGGTTGATTTCGACTGCGGCTGCACCGTTTGGCGGGATTAAAGAGTCTGGCCTAGGGCGCGAAGGTTCTCGTCATGGTATGGACGAGTATATGGAAATGAAGTACATGTTGATGGGTGGATTGGATAGCTGAACCTTCCCATATCCTTGAGAATGCAAAAAGAGATAACGACTTAGTCGCTATCTCAGACTGCTGACAAAGGTCTAGCTTTCGAGCTAGACCTTTGATCTAATAGGGGTATCGAAATATGGATACTCCGATATGCTTCAAGAACCCACCCCGCAACAATACGAACTGGAAATGGTGACGATGGAACAGTTAGTTCCTAAAGACCATTTAGTGCGCAAAATCGATAATGCTATCGACTTCGAATTCATTCGTGATGAAGTTGCTCATCTTTATTGTAAA
>NZ_NPKW01001279.1:0-835 GCF_002265885.1 Vibrio sp. 03_296 | reverse complement strand
AACGTTACTCAAACCACTGTTTTAGCGTTTCTTTTGCTTTCTGAGTATGCTTATCTTTGATGTGGGCAGACACTGAGCTGTAGCAGACAATCAAACACCTAGATCATCTGAATATCCAACAATGGGTGTAATGTCAGGAATTGCATCTATGGGAGAAATAAAGTACCCAAGAGCTCCATACACTACGGTTTTTGCCCATACTGGAGTATCAGAATCACTTGCTGCGTAATAAAGCTTAAGGGCTGGTTCTAATACCGTTTCACCGGCAGCTTTTGCATAACCTTTAACTTTATCCCAGAAACTATTCATCGTTAAATTGAGAAGCATATTCGTTATTTTTGTCCATAAATCAGACCACTATAATCACAATAAAAACTATATGATAATCAAATTAGCTAAGCTTCTTCATTTAATTATTACCGATTATTGAAATATGCTCTAAATATGGCGAGCTAGATCACATAACGCTGCGTTAAGGGGTGAATGCCGCATAAACCAAGCTTCCGCAGACCACTTTCACCACCAAAACTCACTGCAAAACAAAAATGCCACGCGGCATGAATCCCGCTTAAACGCCTTGTATGGATAATAACTAACGAATCAGGGTAAGGTGAGACCCAGACTTTAGCTGCAACTAAAGTTCTCTATCTGATAGTTCGATTGAACGCTGGCTCCTCTATTGAGAGACCGATAACAAGAACGAACATCAGATAGAACTCCAAGCATCACACTCGAATAGTCTTCTGGGTCTCGAGCCCGCATTTCGCAAGCAAGAGTTAGCTTATTATGAATACAAATACACTTCAAAACATTAATGTCGGCGTTGATACAGGTA
>NZ_NPKW01001278.1:0-614 GCF_002265885.1 Vibrio sp. 03_296 | reverse complement strand
GATAGTGTCGCTGTTGATGTGTATTGTCTCATCACATCCTTTGTTATTACAACTTCTTACTTATAACTTCGGTTTGTCAGCCTCTTTCTGTCTCTCAGTTCGTCATCCTCGCGAACGCGGGGATCCATCGTACAGCGAGTCTTGTAGCTCGGTATTACCGCTTCATTGCCAGTGTTGTTGTCAGTTTGGCTCTATGTTGTTGTCTGGGGTGAGTGCATTTCCAAACGCGACATCTGGCGTGTGTGGATGAATGGATTCCCGTGTGCACGGGAATGACGATGGGTGGCGTGGCGGCGGTGTGCTGAGTTTTTATGGGATAGTGGCGTTGTTGATGTGTCTTGTCTCATCTCATCCTTTGTTATTACAACTTCTTACTTATAACTTAGGTTTGTCAGCCTCTTTCTGTCTCTCAGCTCGTCATCCTCGCGGACGCGGGGATCCATCGTACAGCGAGTGTTGTAGCTCGGTATTACCGCTTCATTGCATGTGTTGTTGGGTTGTTCTATGTTGTTGTCTGTTGGGGCGAGTGTGTTTCCAAACGTGACATCTGGCGTGTGTGGATGAATGGATTCCCGTGTGCACGGGAATGACAGCTGGTGGTGCGGCAGCTGTAA
>NZ_NPKW01001277.1:0-597 GCF_002265885.1 Vibrio sp. 03_296 | reverse complement strand
GGAGTCGAACCGAGGTCCACGGATTTGCAATCCGCTCGCATAGCCCTCTGCAACGCGCCTTACATCCCCCTTAAGAGGTGTTCTCTCTTGGGTACGGGATTGCATTCTACCCATTCATAAAACGAGTCAACACTATTTTTTTTGTTTTTTAAATCGTTTGAGCACAAAATATGCTAAAAGCCACAAATKKCTCATTTTAAAGGCAGACTTTTCCCACATAGAGTCAAGATTATCTAGAATAATCCTTGTCTTACACAACTTATACTTACGCCTTGATCGCGAACTTCACGCATAAAAAAACGGGCTTGCGCCCGTTCAGACTGCTGACAAAGGTCTAGCTTTCGAGCTAGACCTTTGATCTAATAGGGGTATCGAAATATGGATACTCCGATATGCTTCAAGAACCCACCCCGCAACAATACGAACTGGAAATGGTGACGATGGAACAGTTAGTTCCTAAAGACCATTTAGTGCGCAAAATCGATAATGCTATCGACTTTGAATTCATTCGTGATGAAGTCGCTCATCTTTATTGTAAAGATAATGGGCGTCCACCTGTTGACCCTGTTCGTCTCTTCAAAATCATCTTGCTTGGTT
>NZ_NPKW01001276.1:0-380 GCF_002265885.1 Vibrio sp. 03_296 | reverse complement strand
CGGTTGGGTCGCAATGTAGTTCACTTAAGAGGAGCTGCCTTGCGATTAACAGGATATCGGGTCTTTGATATTTTTACCGCCCTAGGCCGATTTGGCTTAGGGCGTTTGTCTATAAAAAGGATGGATAAGTCTCCGCGCAGACTTTTTAGACGCTTCGGTTGTATTACCTGGAGATACCGCTTTGCTCATTACTTTCAGTTGACTAGCGATGAACTGACAAGCGTATTTAAAACTGATTTCATTGGCCATTCGACCATGTGCTACGGCCGCTTGACTGGCTTCTCGTCTTACCAAGTTATAACCAAGCAACAGCCCCCATAACTCTTGATAGACAAGCTCGACCGTCTTACTCCTCAGCACTAACGCGTTGTGCTGCATCG
>NZ_NPKW01001275.1:0-436 GCF_002265885.1 Vibrio sp. 03_296 | reverse complement strand
GCCTTGGTGAGCCCTTACCTCACCAACTAGCTAATCCCACCTGGGCATATCCTGACGCGAGAGGCCCGAAGGTCCCCCTCTTTGAGCCGAAGCTATCATGCGGTATTAGCCATCGTTTCCAATGGTTATCCCCCACATCAGGGCAATTTCCCAGGCATTACTCACCCGTCCGCCGCTCGCCACCCGAGAAACAAGTTTCTCTGTGCTGCCGCTCGACTTGCATGTGTTAGGCCTGCCGCCAGCGTTCAATCTGAGCCATGATCAAACTCTTCAATTAAAAGTTTTTTTTGAAGCTTTCGCTCGGCTCAATGAATACTGAATAAATTGACTGTGCCGATACTTAGTATCGTTTTGGTCACTCAGTTCATTGATAAATCTTTTGGATTATCATCAACGAGTGCCCACACAGATTGATAGGTTTATATTGTTAAAGAGC
>NZ_NPKW01001274.1:0-919 GCF_002265885.1 Vibrio sp. 03_296 | reverse complement strand
TTCATCATTAAGACTCCAAGGCCACCACGCTTAAGCCGAAGCGTTTAAGCTCGAGTGAACCAAAGTTATTCACGACATAACTCGAACTATCAACGGTATACATGCCAGCCGGATAAGGCTTTTGCTCTTCATCAAGCGAGAGTTTCATTTGCGTTGGGAACTTGCCGCCTAGATAAACATAAGCAACCTGCTCATAGATTTTGCGTGCTGGCTTATCATCCTTGGCTTTGGTCGTGCGTACATCAACACGCACATCCTCTTCGAAGATCTCTATTTTTAACATGGTATGTTCCTATGCTGTTCGAAGCTGAACAACGTTGTCATTGGCAAGTAATTGGCGAGTTAACGGGCCGAACTCAGGCTCCAAGTACCAGTCCGGATATTGTTGGGAGAAGTCAACGGTGATTACATCAACCAACGGCACAACCTTATTCATGCCATTGCCTTGTAAGTTCTGTAGTTGAGCCTTGGTAAAACCTGACTCGATAAGAGTGTTCAAGTTGTTGTAAAACGTCTGTTTAACAGAGAATGATCTTTTGACTTCGAGGTTAACCTTCATTGAACCAGGCGACGGATAAAACGAAGAACGGCCCCTATCCGCTTTTGCATAACTAACGTTACCCTTTGGCGTTACTTTCTGGTGCTTAAGTCTCAAGGTATTTTGTACTAATTCATCATCATAGATATTCATGGAGTGACCCCTGTATGTGTGGTTTATCAGCTCTCCATATGTCATTAGCCATAACTCTTGGATTAACTCTTTGCCTGTTTCTTGGAGCTGCTGTTGGTAGTTAATTAGGTCGTTGATTTTTGTCGGTATATTCAGTTCTTTTAATTTGCGTTTCGTTACGCTTGCCTCAAAGCGGATTAGCCATCTAACAAAGCGGTGCAGTCTGGGTCGACATTGCATCAATAATAG
>NZ_NPKW01001273.1:0-583 GCF_002265885.1 Vibrio sp. 03_296 | reverse complement strand
TTGCTTTGCCAGTATCCACACCGACATTAATATTTTGAAGTGTGTTTGTATTCATAATAAGCTAACTCTTGCTTGCGTAATGCGGGTTCGAGACCCAGTCGAGTATTCGAGTTTGGTGCTTGGAGTTCTATGTCGCGTTCATGTTTGTTATCGGTCTCTCGATAGAGGAGCCAGCGTTCAATCGAACTACAACATAGAAAGCTTTAGTTGCGGCTAAAGCCTGGGTCTCACATTACCCGAAACAGGTCGATTAATGGGGATAATTTCCCATACAAAGCGTTTAAGAGGGATTCATGCCGCGTGGCATTTTTGGTATGCGGTGATTTTTGGTGGTGAAAGTGGTGTGCGGAAACTTGGTTTATGCGGCACTCACCCCTTAACGCAGCGTTATGTCTCTATGAGGTAAAATGAGCATCTCAAAAATCAAGAATTCATATAAATACTTGGGATGAGTTTAGATCTCATGTTGATAATAAGCACTATCGGAAATGGATCTATCGAGGTCAAACAGATAGCTCGTGGCAGTTAGAAAGTTCACTTTATCGCTCTATAATGATGCGAAGGTTACCCGCAATTTAGGCGG
>NZ_NPKW01001272.1:0-411 GCF_002265885.1 Vibrio sp. 03_296 | reverse complement strand
CTCAGTCGAGCGAGAACCGTTAGCCTATGCAAGGGTGTTCACCGTGAGGTGAAACCTAAAGGAAGCAAACGGCAAAACTTGGTTGTGACGAACAGAAACCTGATAGTAGGCCTGTACAACTTGGGTAACCTAGCAATAGATAGAACAGCCCAATGCCTCGACGGGAAGTGTGTATAGGTAAATCAGGCATAACCAAGGGAAAGAGCAACGTCTTACCTCGGGAGATCTCATTGCCTGTCTCAGATGAGACTAATACAGCAGTGATGTTGTGTGATGGGTAATGAGAAGTCAGCAGAAGGCATAGTACTTTGAGGAAGTACAACTCAAGGGAAGGCCTGAACTGAATATATCAAGAAGCAGTCACTAGACACTCAATCATGTGGAGTCATAGCAAGATGGAAGACATCTCTA
>NZ_NPKW01001271.1:0-1513 GCF_002265885.1 Vibrio sp. 03_296 | reverse complement strand
AATACCTTTAGGAGAATTTTCGTTTTTTGAATATTTCTTTGGTTGGGTTAAAAAGTGTGACTTCTCCCTAATAATAGCAGCATAAAAAAGCCTGACCGAAGTCAGGCTTTACTCGCTCATCTCTCACCACGAGCCAATGAGGTTTCTGTCTAGTTAAGGCGATTAGCCTAGTAGGCTTAGCGCTGAGTTTGGCGCCTGTTTCGCTTGCGCAAGAATTGAACTTGACGCTTGCGATAGAATTTGWGTCTTGGTCAACTGAGTCGTTTCTTTCGCGAAGTCGGTATCCTTGATTCGGCTCTTCGACGCGTTCACGTTCTCGTTGATGTTGTCCAAGTTGCTGATTGCATGGTTGAAACGGTTCTGGAATGCACCCARCTCKGCACGGTGGCTGTCTACGTATTTCAGTGCCGCATCCACAATCGCTACCGACTCTTGCGCACCTTGTACGGTTGTTACGTCAATCGTATCTACCGTGACGTTTTTGCCTTCGCCTAGGCCAAGTTCACCTGCAAGGCTACCTGAGAAACCAATTTCACCTTGAACTTTGTTGTTACCAGCAAAGATCTGTAGCTTGCCGCCTTCACCCACTGACGCTTTTACAAGGTCWGTTTGACCGTTGATGTACGTCGCTAGCTCTTCGATGTCATCACCCGCTTTCGCGTTGATTTCGATCTCTTGCTCGTTACCAAAGCTGTCTGTCAGTGCAATCGTCAAGTCGTTGTCGCCTGCGGCCACATTCCAGTTCTTGTCTTTGCCTTCTTCAGCTTGGTAGCTCACGCCRCCCATCATCACGTTGTCAGAGCGCATGTCTTTCAGTGACAGCATGACCGCTTCACCGTTATCCGCACCAATTTGCATTGCTTTCGTGCCGTAAGTACCGTTTAGCAGCTTGTTACCACCAAAAGACGTGGTTTCTGCAATACGGTTTAGCTCGTCGTTCAATGCTGTCACTTCTTCTTGAATCGCCACGCGCTCTGATTTTGAGTTTGAGCCGTTTGCTGATTGTAGAGATAGGTCACGCATACGTTGTAGGATGTTGGTGGTCTCGTTCATCGCACCTTCWGCGGTTTGTGCGATTGAGATACCGTCGTTGGCGTTACGTACCGCAACGTCTAGACCGCGACTTTGTACGTTCAAGCGGTTAGAGATTTGCAGACCTGCTGCRTCATCTTTTGCACTGTTGATTTTGAAACCTGAAGACAGACGCTCCATCGAAGTTTGTTGTGCGCTGTTTGCGTTATTCAGGTAACGCTGTGCTGTCATTGCTGCTACGTTTGTATTTACATTCACTGCCATGATGAATTCTCCAATTGATTTTCCGATATTACGGTTTCCGACGTCTCGGAAAACCAAGTAGTTCTCTCAAAGTTACTTCTATTAACGGCTCAGCTTGRAAATCCTTAGAGGAAAAGACGATTTTTTGAGAAAGTCGTTTGGTGAAAATTCGTGACCAAGCAGTAAAACGAGGAAAAAGAGAAATAACGCTAAAGTTTTGCGCGTCTTTGCCATGGGA
>NZ_NPKW01001270.1:0-676 GCF_002265885.1 Vibrio sp. 03_296 | reverse complement strand
GGCCGATTTGGCTTAGGGCGTTTGTCTATAAAAAGGATGGATAAGTCTCCGCGCAGACTTTTTAGACGCTTCGGTGTATTACCTGGAGATACCGCTTTGCTCATTACTTTCAGTTGACTAGCGATGAACTGACAAGCGTATTTAAAACTGATTTCATTGGCCATTCGACCATGTGCTACGGCCGCTTGACTGGCTTCTCGTCTTACCAAGTTATAACCAAGCAACAGCCCCCATAACTCTTGATAGACAGCTCGACCGTCTTACTCCTCAGCACTAACGCGTTGTGCTGCATCGAACTTTTTATGTCTCTGTACCCTAACTCAATTTCCCATCTCTCATGGTAAAGCTCGGCTACTGATTCCGCATCGTACTCTTCCCTAGGCAAAGACGTAAACACTGTTTTGTGCTTACCTTGTACTTGATAAGTAACGGCTCTGACTTGCCATTTTTCAGGTAGGTTAGGATTTTTCTTGCGAGCCTGTGGAGAGACTTTCATTTCTACCAACATGTCGTCGCTCTCTTCATCGTCCAGAAGTCTGAATTTCACCCCTTTCTTCGCTGGTAACAACCAATGCCTGTTGGAGCCACTATTTTGGAGAGAAAGAAGTAAGTCTGCGCCATAAAACCCCTTATCTAGTAAAGTCACTGAGTTATCAGGTAGAGAGTCAATAAAGGG